>NZ_JBSGEZ010000030.1:0-89658 GCF_053603155.1 Nocardia sp. NPDC004260
CGGCGGCCACTCGGACGCGAGCCGGGCCGCCGCGTTCGCGACGAAGTCGCCAGCGGCGGTCGCTCGGACGCGAGCCACAAGGGGGCCGCGAACACGCCGCGACGAAGTCGCGGCCAGACCAACAGAGCGCTGAAATTAAACACTGTCGGGGGGAGGGACCATACTGCTTAGCGTGGATTCGGACATCGGTGAGCGGGATGGTCGCAAGCGCAACGGAACGGCCGTGGATCGGGCCACCGACGTGCCTGCCGCCTTCATCGATGCCAGGGCGCTGATCGGCTGCCGCCATCGCCTGCGTATGGACGCCGTGCACCCCGAGGCATTGGCGGGGATCGTCGAGGACGCGGGCGTACGCCAGCGCCGGGACGCCGCCGTCGCACACCGCGCCCGAGTGCGCGACGCGCTGGTCGGCGCGGACCCCGATGCCTGGGTGGTGATCGATCCCGGACTGCGCGCCGCCGAGCGCGCCGAAGCGACCATGCGCGCGTGTGAAATCGGGGCACGGCACATCTGGGGCGGACTGCTACCGCAGGAGCCGGACACCGGCAGGCGCGGAGGTTCGGAGATCCTGCTGCGCGACGCCGAACGCGGCGGCTACATCCCGATCATCGTGGTGAACCACAAGGTGACCGACCCGCGTCAACCCGAGCGCGCCGACTTCCATCCCACCACTTCGGACCTGTATCACTGGGACCCGCGACCGGATCCGCACCGCAAGCTACGCCAGCAGCCGCGCGACCAACAGCGGCTCGCCCACCTGCACCGGATGCTGCAACGGCACGGCCTGGCCAGCCCCGCGCTGGTCGGCGGCGTCATCGGCTTCGATTTCGATCGCATCCTGGTGCACGACCTGGCGCCGCTGCTGGCCGATTACGACCGCCGCTACGCCGATCGGATCGCGGTGGTGCGCGGCGAACTGCCCACCATCCCCTCGAAGGTGCCCGAGTGCAGGCAGTGCCCGTGGTGGACGCGAGGAGTCGATGGCCCGAGCTGCGAGGGCTGGCTGATCGAGCATCGTGACGTCAGCCTGGTGGCGCCCGGCTCCCGCGCCGAGGTGCTGCGCAGGCACAACGTCGAGACCATCGATGAACTCGCCGCGTGGGTGGGCGAGGAGCCCGAGGATTGGCAGCACGGCCCGTTCGACGAGGCCGTGGTCACCGCGCGGGCGTGGATCGTCGGCGCCCCGCTGGTGCGGAGGGTCGAGAACGTGCTCGTGCGGCGGGCGGATGTGGAGGTCGACGTCGATCTGGAGAGCTTCCAGGAGTACGGCGCGTACCTGTGGGGAACGCTGCTGAACGGCGTGTACCGCCCGTTCGTCACCTGGGACCCGTTGCCCACCGAGGACGAGGGCCGCTCTTTCGGCGAGTTCTGGACCTGGCTGATGACGGTGCGCGCCGAGGCGGCCGCGACGGGCAGAACGTTTGCCGCGTACTGCTATTCGCGTACGGCGGAAGACAAGTGGCTGTACGAATCGGCGCGCCGGTTCGCGGGCCGCCCCGGCGTGCCGACGGTGGAGCAGGTGCGCGCGTTCGTGGACGGACCGCAATGGGTGGACATGTTCCAAGCCGTCTCCGACCAGTTCATCTGCCCGAACGGCAAGGGGCTGAAGAAGATCGCGCCGGTCGCCGGGTTCTCATGGCGTGATCCCGAGGCGAGCGGCGAGGCGTCGATGAGCTGGTACCGGCTCGCGGTCGGCTACGACGGCGCCACGCCCGACGCGACCCAGCGCACCCGTTTGCTGGAGTACAACGAGGACGACGTCCGCGCCACCCAGGTGCTGCGTGAATGGATGACCACCCGCGCCGACGCGGAGGTTGCCGGTCTCGCCGATTTCCGGCAGGTTCCCGATGCGCGGTCGCCCGGGACCGTCGCGGGTTACGCGTCGGCCCCACCTTCGGCTCCGTAGTCCGCGCACGGCGGTACCATCGCGACGTGACAGAGCACGTCGAACAACTCGAGTTCCAGGCAGAGACCCATCAGCTGCTCGAGCTGATGATCCATTCCGTCTACTCCAACAAGGACACCTTCCTGCGGGAGCTGATCTCGAACTCCTCCGACGCGCTGGACAAGCTGCGGCTGGAGTCCTTCCGTGACAAGGATCTGCACGTCGACACCTCCGACTTGCACATCGAGCTGGAGGTCGACAAGGACGAGCGGATCCTGACCGTCCGGGACAACGGCATCGGCATGTCGCGCGCCGAGGTCGTCGATCTGATCGGCACCCTCGCCAAGTCCGGTACCGCCGAGCTGCGCAGGAAGCTGAACGAGGCCAAGTCCGAGGCCGCCGCCGAGGAGCTGATCGGCCAGTTCGGCATCGGTTTCTATTCGACCTTCATGGTGGCCGACAAGGTCACCCTGACCACCCGCCGCGCGGGCGAGGCCACCGCCACCCGGTGGGAGTCGAACGCGGGCAGCTCCACTTACACGATCTCCGAACTCGACGAGGCCCCGCAGGGCACGTCGGTCGCACTCCACCTCAAGCCGGTGGACGAGGAGGATCACCTCTTCGACTACACGCTGGAGTGGAAGCTGCGCGAGATCGTCAAGAAGTACTCCGACTTCATCTCCTGGCCGATCCGCATGCAGGTGGAGCGGACCGTCACCGAGGGCGAAGGCGAGAGCGCCGAGGAGAAGACGATCCTCGAGGACCAGACGCTCAACTCCATGAAGGCGCTGTGGACGCGCCCCAAGAGCGAGGTCTCCGACGAGGAGTACAAGGAGTTCTACAAGCACGTCAGCCACGGCTGGGACGATCCGCTGGAGATCATCCCGCTGAAGGCCGAGGGCACGTTCGAGTACCAGGCGCTGCTGTTCATCCCCTCGCACGCGCCGTTCGACCTGTTCACCCGCGAGCACAAGCGCGGCGTCCAGCTCTACGTCAAACGGGTGTTCATCATGGACAACTGCGAAGAGCTGATGCCGGAGTACCTGCGCTTCGTCAAGGGCGTGGTGGACGCGCAGGATCTGTCGCTCAACGTCTCCCGGGAGATCCTCCAGCAGGACCGGCAGATCCAGATGATCCGCAAGCGTCTGGTGAAGAAGGTGCTGTCCACGGTCAAGGATCTGCAGGGCGCCGAGGACCAGGCCGGCTACCAGACCTTCTGGAAGGAGTTCGGCCGCGTCCTGAAGGAGGGCCTGCTCTCGGACTTCGACAACCGCGACACCATCCTCCAGGTCTCCTCGTTCGCCTCGACGAACTCCGAGACCGAGCTGACCACGCTGGCCCAGTACGTGGAGCGGATGCCCGAGGGGCAGGACACCATCTACTACATGACCGGCGAGACCCGTCAGCAGGTCGAGAGCTCCCCGCATCTGGAGGCGTTCAAGGCCAAGGGCCGCGAGGTGCTGATCCTGACCGACCCGGTCGACGAGATGTGGGTCGGTTCCGTACCCGAATTCGACGGCAAGGCGTTCCAGTCCATCGCCAAGGGCGAGGTCGATCTGGAGACCGAGGAGGAGAAGAAGGCCTCCGAGGCGCTGCGCGAGCAGCAGGACAAGGACTTCGCCGATGTCCTCACGTGGCTGGGCAAGACGCTGGAGGAGAACGTCAAGGAGGTGCGCCTGACCAACCGACTCACCACCTCTCCGGCTTGCCTGGTCGGTGACGTGTTCGACTTCACGCCGATGCTGGAGCGGATGTATCGCGCCTCGGGCCAGGCGCTGCCGGAGAGCAAGCGGATTCTGGAACTCAACCCGACCCACCCGCTGGTCACCGGCCTGCGCGACGCGTACGCGGCCGAGCGGGAGAAGGCCGACGCCGGCACGGCGACCGAGCTGTCGGAAACCGCCGAACTGCTGTTCGGCACGGCGGTGCTCGCCGAGGGCGGTGAACTCAAGGATCCGGCGCACTTCGCCCACATCCTCACCGATCGGCTCACTCGCACTCTCTGAACCATCCGCGACCGGAGGACCAGCGATGTCCTCCGGTCGCGGCCGGTGCGGTCGGCGGTGTTTCGGCCATTTCTCGGTTACGGTGACGGGCGGAATGGCATATTCGCAGGACTGGGGAGTTCGCCCCCGGGTGGCGCGGTTAGATGTGGATGCCTGAAAGGATCGTCACGACATGTCCGCAAACCCGCTTGCCGTCGCCGAGCCGTGGGATCTCGTCGCCGACGGATATGACGAGTTCGCACCCGCGATAATGCAACCGTTCTCGGCGCGGGCGCTCGAGTTCGCCTCGCTCTCGGCGGAATCGCGCATCGTGGATGTCGCGGCGGGGCCGGGCACGCTCAGCCTGCTGGCCGCGGGTCACGTGGCGCAGGTCGATGCCATCGATTTCGCGGAGTCGATGATCGCGCGCTTGGCGAAGAACGCCGCTGCCGCCGGGCTGGTGAATATCCGGGCGCAAGTGGGTGACGGACAAGAACTGCCGTACGAATCCGACCATTTCGACGCCGGGTTCTCCATGTTCGGACTGATGTTCTTCCCGGACCGCGCTCGTGGGTTCGCCGAGCTGTTCCGGGTTTTGCGGCCGGGCGGGACGGCGGTGGTGTCGAGCTGGGCGCCGATCGCGGACTCGCCGCTGATGCGGATGATGTTCGGTGCCTTGACCGCGGCCGACCCGGACATCCAGGAGCCGCAACCGAACTTCCTGAGCCTGGAAAACCCGGAGGTCTTCGAATCGGAGATGCGCGGTGCGGGCTTCGAAGCCGTGTCCATCCAGCGGCATTCGATCGCGCTCACCTTCGGCAGCCCCGAGGAGATGTGGGAGACCATGGTGCGCAGCAGCGCCCCGTTGGAGCTCATGCGCCACAACGTGAGCGCCGAGGTCTGGGGTCGGCGCGCAGCCGTCATGAAAGCGTTTCTCGCCGAGAAGTACCGGCCGCACTGCCCCTTGTCCACCACCGCCTATCTCGGCATCGGCCACAAGTCGCGGGAATGAGAACAGCGCGCGACCCTTCGGCGAAGGGCCACGCGCTGCCGGGACTGCGGAGCGGGATTACCGCGGCGCCATGCGCAGCGCGCCGTCCATGCGGATGGTCTCGCCGTTCAGGTAGTCGTGCTCGATGATGTACTGCGTCAGCTGCGCGTACTCGTCCGGACGGCCGAGGCGGGACGGGAAGGGCACGCCCGCCTCGAGGCCCTTGCGGTACTCCTCGGTGACGCCGGCCAGCATCGGGGTGTCGATGATGCCGGGAGCGATGGTGTTCACCCGGATGCCGAACTGGGCCAGATCACGCGCGGCCGGAACTGTCATGCCGTGCACGCCGCCCTTGGACGCCGAGTAGGCGATCTGACCGATCTGCCCCTCGAACGCGGCGACCGAGGCGGTGTTGATGATGACGCCGCGCTGGCCGTACTCGTCCACGGCGTCGGTCTTGGCGATCGCGTCGGCGGCCAGCCGCATGACGTTGAAGGTGCCGAGCAGGTTGACCGTGATGACCGTGCGGAACAGCTCAAGGTCGTGCGGGCCGTTCTTGGACAGGATGCGGCCCGCCCAGCCGACACCGGCGCAGTTGACCACGATGCGCAGTGGGGCGCCGGACTCGACGACCTGCGCGACGGCCGCGCTGACCTCGTCGTTGCTGGTGACATCGGCGGGAATGAGGGTGACCCCGGCGGGCACGTTGTCGCCGGCGCGCTCGATCGACTGCGGTACATCGAGTCCGAAGACGGTGGCGCCGAGATCGGCGAGACGCTTGGCGGTGGCGGCGCCGAGGCCCGATGCGCCTCCGGTGACAATGGCGGCGGAACCCGAAATCTCCACGATGGTCCTCTCGTTTGTGACAGCCAGTTGGCCCTTCGTCAATGGCACCCTAACCGGTAAGCGGCGAGCGGCCCTGCACGGCTCCCGCGACTCGTTTCGGTCGCGGGCCCTTTCCGGCAAGTCGGCGGAACCGACCGAGCAGAATGGAACAGCCCAGTCAGCTCGACCGAACACCGGAGTCACCGAATGACCGAATCGGCCACCAGCGCACGCCTTCCCCGAGGTAGGCACGGCCTGCCACGGGAGCAGGTGATCGCTTCGCAACGCGAACGAATCCTCGTCGCGACCGCGGAGGCCATGGCCGAGAACGGTTACATCGGAACGTCGGTCGCGGCGATCCTCAAGCGGGCTTGCGTGTCACGGGAGACGTTCTACGAGCAGTTCCGCTCCAAAGAAGACTGTTTCGAAGCGGCGTATCAGCGCGCGGTGCAGTTGTTGCTCGACCGGATCGCCGACGCCACCGAGAGGGAAGACGCGGCGGCCGATACCGGCGCCGTGGCTCGGATGGACCGGATCCTGCGCGCCTATCTCCAGTATCTGGTGGACGACCCGGCCAGCGCGCGATTGTTCTTGGTCGAGGTCTTCGCGGTGGGGTCGGCCGCCATCGCGCGCCGGGCCCAGCTGCAAGAGCGATTCGTCGAGTTGATCGCCGCCGTGCTCGACGCGCGGACCGACCAGCAGCGTTTCGCCTGTCAGGCCCTGGCCGCGGCGGTCGGTTCGATGGTCACCGCTCGGATTGCGGCCGGAGACTCGAGCGGTCTGCACGCGCTGCGGGAACCATTGCTGGATCTGTTGCGCCAGGGTGGCGGACTGTACGGGGCTGCGCTGGACTCGAGCGGCGAGCCATCCGCGTGAGCAGCAGCGCCGCACCGGCCAGCGCGGGAGCCAGCGCCGCGAGCCCGGCGGCGGCGACACCGCCGAGGGCCGGTGCGGTCGCGCCGAGCAGGGTCGCCGCGCCGAAGTAGAGGAACAGCAGGCCCGAGCCGATGCCGATCGTGTGCTCTGGCAGATGCTTGCCGACCAGAATGCCCACCGCGATGGCGAGCGCGTCGGCGGCGACCATGCCGATGGTCGAGCCCAGCCAGACGCCTACCCAGTCGTAGTCCGTGGCCAGCGCGGCGGTCGCGAACATGGTGCGATCGCCCAGCTCGGCGAGCAGGAACGCGGACAGCACCACGAAGAACGGCGCACCGCCCACTTTCGGCGCCTTCGGCTCCGGGTCTTGCTCGCCGGTGCCGAAGTGCTCGCGCAACGTCCACAGGCCGACGGCCAGGAAGGTGACGGCGGCGATCAGCGCGATCGCCCTGGTGGGCAGTGCCGCACCGAGGAAATGGCCGATGCCGACCGAGATCAGGTGCACCGCCGCGGAGGCTGTCGCGATGCCGCCCAGCACCACCCACCAGCGGTAGCGCAGCGCGAACGTCAGCGCCATCAGCTGAGACTTGTCACCGAGCTCGGCGAGGAAGACGACGCCGATGGTGAGCAATACGGTGGCGATCATGTGTGGCGGCTCCAAGGTCTCCGGCCTGCCGACCGGAGATATGGGGACGCTCCGGCCGACAACGAAATGGTTGTCCAGGCCGAAGGTCTCGCCCACCGGCCGGAAGCCGGTTCACACAGCCGGACCCGGCCCGAGCGGGCTCGGCGGGTCAGTATGTCGACTGTGCGATTGGGGGCTACTCCCCTTCGCTGCCTGCGACTCTACCGCCACGGTCCGCTCGTGCCAACCCGCTGTAATCGAAATCGCAATGCGCACAATAAGTTTGGCGATCCACGTGCGGAATTTCGGTTACCCTCACGCGGCCAGCAGCATAGCCAGAACCGCGGTGTCGGGATCGCTGATCGGGTCCAGTCCGACCCGGCTGACCAGCGAGGTCACGGTTCCGTCCGACTCCGCCTCGACCCACGCGGCACGGTGTTCCAGCCCCAGGTGGGGCACGCCCGGCAGCAAGACGCAACCGGAGGCCGCACCTGCGCATTCGGGCAGTGTCGGGCGGGTTTCGGACGGCGGATGCAGCATCAGCAACGCCGGTGGCACATGGTCGGCGAAACGGCCGGGTTCCACGGCCTCGTCGCCGAGCACAGGCCCTTCGGCCAGCACCAAGCCGACCGTGCCCGGGGCGGGGTCGTCGGGCAGGTCCTCACGGACTCCGAACACCGTCGAGGTGGTCAGCAGCCCGGGTAACGTGGCTACACGCACCGCCAGGACCAGCACCTGTGCCCACTCCTTGGTGGTGTCCGGCCAGCGGCCGGAGATCAAGAAGCCACGCAGCGACCCGCGCGAATGGAACGGCGTGATGCCGATCGGTTCGTTCGTGCGCATTCCTGCCTCCCGTTGTCGAACCCGGGGGCGACCTTGCCCGTCTCTTCGGTGTGGATTTCCCGAATATGAACCACGAGTCACCTGGCACACAAGTACCAAAGAGTGCCAATCGGGCGGCCGGCGGCGTGGAGGAGGGCAATCCGGCTGCGCACTCGACGGATCCCGCCCCACCTCAGGGACTCCGGATACGCGCGGGGCGGGTGGCGTTGTCGGCAACATGTCCGCGTCACCGGAGAACAGAACGGGCCCGCGAACCCGGCCGCGCGTGGCGGACGGATTCGCGGACCCGGTTCCGGCGTGCCGAACAGGCTCAGCCGAAGATGAGGCCCTTGGCCTGCGAAGTCGCCTTGGCGAAGCGCTCCTGCACGTCGGCCCAGTTGACGACGTTCCAGAACGCGGTGACGTAGTCCGCCTTGACGTTCTTGTACTGCAGGTAGAAAGCGTGCTCCCACATGTCGACCTGCAGCAGCGGGATGATGCCCAACGGGACGTTGGCCTGCTGGTCGTAGAGCTGGAAGGTCAGCAGCTTCTGGCCGAGGGTGTCGAAGCCGAGCACCGCCCAGCCAGAACCCTGCAGGCCGTTGGCCGCGGCGGTGAACTGCGCGCGGAACTTGTCGAACGAACCGAACTGGTCGTCGATGGCCGCGGCCAGTTCGCCGACCGGCTTGTCGCCGCCGTTGGGGGAGAGGTTCTTCCACCAGATGGAGTGGTTGACGTGCCCACCCAGGTGGAACGCGAGGTTCTTCTCGTGCAGGAAGATGGCGCTGTGATCGCCCGACTCGCGAGCGGCTTCCAGCTTCTCCAGTGCGGTGTTCGCGCCCGCGACGTATGCGGCGTGGTGCTTGGAATGATGAAGCTCGTTGATCTGCCCGGAGATGTGGGGCTCCAGGGCGCTGTAGTCGTAATCCAGATCTGGCAGCGTGTACTCGGCCACGTTGTCCCTTCCTATGTCGGGCTGATTGTGCCCGTTGTCCGGACACAGCCAACCATCATTCGTACACCCGGTCGATTCCAACTCGGGCCCACGCTTGCGCATTCCGGTGACGCCGCTCACACCTAGCGGGTCGCGCACCGTCACATCACGCACATCGGCCCCACTGGAAACACACGCGTAGCATCGAACCATGTCGTGGTACGACGAACTAGTGGGGCGTCTGAGCCTCCCCGAACCCGTCATGGTCGCTCCCGAGCAAGCTCTGCCCGGCCGGGCGGAACCGCTCGACGTGCCGGATACCCACTACGTCAACGGTCACCCGATCCGTCCGCCGTTTCCCGAAGGGCTCCAGCTCGCGGTCGTCGCGATGGGCTGCTTCTGGGGCGCGGAGAAGGGCTTCTGGGAACTCGACGGCGTCTACTCCACGGCAGTCGGTTATGTCGGCGGGTACACGCCGAATCCCACCTACGAAGAGGTGTGCAGCGGACGGACGGGTCACGCGGAGGCGGTGCTCGTCGTGTTCGATCCCGCGGTGATCGACTACGGGGGCATCCTCGAACACTTCTGGGAGAACCACGACCCCACCCAGGGCATGCGGCAGGGTAACGACCGCGGCACCCAATATCGTTCGGCCGTCTTCACCTTCGGCACCGAGCAGGCCGATCTCGTCGGCTCGACTGCCGAGTCCTACGGTAAGCGGCTGGCCGCGGCGGGATACGGGCAGATCACCACGGAGGTCACGCCGCTGCCCGGGCTGGCGGCCTTCTACTATGCCGAGGGCTATCACCAGCAGTACCTGGCCAAGAATCCCGGGGGATACTGCCCCGTGCACGCCACCGGAGTGAGCTGCCCGGTGGGCACGGGCGCCTGAGCGCCGAGGTGCGGTGAACCGCACCCGAATGTGCGGTTCACCGCAACGGTCCGGCGATCAGAGCGGCGGCGCGATTCCCGGACGACTGGCTCGCGGGTCGCCCGCATCGTGCGCCCGCCACCACCGCGCGCCGCCCGCGACGAAGTCCGCCAGCGGGATCTGCTTGCCCCGCGCGTCGTACACGGTGATGCCGTCGAACCACACCCGGACGTCCAATTCGCGCGGATCGATGCCCTCCTCCTGGGAGAACTCCAGAACGTGTGCGGATTCGCGATCACCGATGCGGGTGTCGAAGCTGAGCAACTCGCTCCACAGCGCCCAGCTGCTGTCGTCGAGATCGATGAACTCCCAACCGTGCAGCCGCCCGCCGCCGAAACTCCGGATCGCCTCGTCCAGGCCTTCCAGTCGCAGCGGCAGCACCCTGGGTTCCAGGTCGTCCCAATGCTGCGTGCGCAGTGACGCGGCGACCCGGGTCACGCCGGTGAACGTCACCTGCACCCGATAGTCCTCCGCCGCCGTTCCGCGTTCGGGAAGAGTCAGTACTTCGAGGTCGAGCCGCAGTTCGGCGGCGGCCTCGTCGATCGCGAGGCCGAGGCACGTGGCCTCGGACAACGCGATGTTGAGCCCTGCGATGTCCATTCCGTGGCGTAGCCCCCTGCTCACGTTCATGCGCCCAGGCTACCGATCGTCTTCGCCGGATCGGGGGATTTCGGCGGCGTTCTGGATTCGATGGAACCGAATGCGCCTCGGCACCGTCCAAGTAGATATCGGACCCTCTTCGGCCGCGGGGTTCCGATGTCGGCGACGAATGGCCGCTCCGGGATTGGTATGGAGGGGAGTCCCGGATCGGCCATTCGCATCGCTCGACCGCTAGGGACTGATCCGTACTTCGATCAGGTACGGCACGCCGAGAACGGACCAATGGTTCGCAACGACACCGGGTTGATAGCTGCTCAGTTGCCAGAAAGCCGGTTCAATCCGGCGAAACGCCTTCGACACCTGCGCCTTGTGGATCGAGCTGTGGATTATGTGGATAACTTCGCCCGAGTTATGCACAACCAGCATCGGGCGGGTGCGCGGTCGAGTTCCGGAGGGGAGAACATACCCGAAGTCGTGGCTCGCTGTCGAGGTCGCTCCCCTGGCATGGAACTGCACGGCGGTCCGCCACGCATGGCAGGATCGAATCTGTGACGAGCCCCCACGTTCCGTCGGTCACGGTGGAGGACGTGCCTGCCGATTTCGACAGCAGCGCGCCCGCGTCGGCCGACACGCCGCGATCGATCCTGCTCGACGTCCGTGAGGACGACGAGTGGCGGCTCGGACACGCCCCGGGTGCGATCCACATCCCGATGGTCGACGTTCCCGCCCGGATCGACGAGCTGGAGTACGACGCGGATCTCTACGTCATCTGCAGGCAGGGTGGTCGGTCGCTTCAGGTGGTCGAATATCTCACGCACATCGGCTATGAGGCCATCCAGGTCAACGGGGGCATGGTGGCATGGCAGCACGCCGGCCGCCCGCTGGTCGCGGAGGGCGACCACGAGGCGAAGATCTACTGACGAAAGAACGAGGTGCGCGGGTGAGTACGGTGGTGCAACCTTGTGCGCGCTGCGGTGCGCGCTGGGCCGTGCAAGGGGCGCCGATGCACTGGTGCCCGCGCTGCCGCGGCGTACTCCTCTCGCCGGGGCCGATCGACGCGCCCGCCGACCGTCGCAACTACCGCTGGGTGGCGCGCAAGCCCGACCAGCGCGGTCGGCGAGCGCAGTCATCAGTCCGACCGTCCCCGCCGAGCCGCACGCCTCGGTACACGCAGATCCCACGCTGGGGCCTGATCGACTCGCCACCGCACCCGGGCGGCGCGGTGCGTCGCCCGTTCGGCAAGTTGACCGACTCGGTGATCAGACTGCTCGTCGCGACCGCCGTCGTCTTCGGACTCGCGGCCGTCGCGGAACTGGCGCGCTACGGGGTGTTGCTGCGCAACCGGACGCGCCTGATCCACCCCGCCGTCCTCTTCGCCTCCGACGCGTTCGTGATCGGCGCCGGAGTGCTCGCGGTCGTGCTCGCGCTGCTGGCGGCCGCGGCCACCGTCGGAAGACTGATCGAGATCAGGCGCTCGGCCTACGCCGCCACGGGCAGGCGCGATCCGCGTTCGCCGCGAGCGCTCGCGTTCGGCTGCCTGATTCCGGTGGTCAACCTCCTGTGGCCGGGGGTCTTCCTGAGCGAAGTGGCCGCGTTGCAGGGTGATCCCAGGACGGGACGGGCGGTCCGGATCTGGTGGGCCGCGTGGGTCTTCGGCGGCCTCGTCGCGGTGGCCGCGCTACTGTGGCGGACCGCGGATTCGTTGCAAGTCGAGGCGGACGGGGTGCTGTTCACCGCGTTCACCGACGCGGTCGCCGCCGCGGTCGCGTTGCTGACCCTTTGGGTGTTGCGCACGATCGAGGGGCATGACCTGCTCGGTCGCAGCCGGACCGCGCGCCGCTGGCTGATCGCGGTCGACCCCGCGGTGCCGGTGATCGAGCCGGTGCATCCCGGCGGACGCGCACAGGCGGGCGCCGACGCGCACGAGGACAACGGTGCTGAGGACCGTGAGCAGGAGGAGGTTATGGCCAAGTGAGCCAGGGCAGTCGCGCGCCGTTCGTCGTCGCGCATCGAGGCGCCTCGGCGGCGCGCCCCGAGCACACGCTCGCCGCCTACGAGTTGGCGCTCCAGGAGGGCGCCGACGGCGTAGAGTGCGATGTCCGGCTGACCAGGGACGGACATCTGGTGTGCGTGCACGACCGCACCGTCGACCGGACCTCCTCGGGCAGCGGTCTGGTCAGCGAGATGACGTTGGAGGAACTGCGCGCGCTGGATTTCGGCGCCGACGGCGCTCCGGCCTCGGTGCTGACCCTCAGCGAGCTGATCAGCCTGGTGCTGGATTGGCGTAGCAGGCCGACCAAGCTGTTCATCGAGACCAAGCACCCGGTCCGCTACGGCGCGCTGGTGGAGAACAAGCTGCTCGCCGAGCTCCAGCGCTTCGGCATCGCCACCCCCGCCTCGGCGGATCATTCCCGCGCGGTCGTCATGTCGTTCGCGGCCACCGCCGTGTGGCGCGTCCGCCGCGCCGCCCCGTTGCTCCCCACCGTCCTACTCGGTGAATCGTCGCGCTACCTGGGCGGATCCGCGGCCACCACCGTCGGCGCCACAGCCGTCGGCCCCTCGGTGAAAACATTGCGCGAGCACCCCGACCTGGTCGACAAGGCCGCCGCCGCCGGCCGCGCCACCTACTGCTGGACCGTCGACGACCCCGACGACGTCCAACTGTGCGCCGACCTCGGCGTCAGCTGGATCGCCACCAACCACCCCGGCCGCACCAAGTCGCTACTGCCCGCCGCCTGACCCGGCCCCGCTGGGCCGTGCTGGTTCGAGACACCCCGCCCATACAGCCACCTGAGGTCGTACCAGCCGTTTTCGGCAGTGGATCGATCGAGACAGACACGCGTCTGCGTCCCGTGTGACTTCCGCAAGAGGTCCCTAGGTGTCCCTCGCTTCGGCGCGGGCCGCGAGGAGGCCGGAACGGGGGTGTCGGCGGCATCTTCGCCACGCCCACCAAGGCGCATGTAATTCGCGCGCCAATTCCTGACGGAACCACACACCTCAACCACGTCTTTTCGAGCGAAGCGAGACCGAGCATGCGCCGTTCGCGGCCTGGCTCGCGTCCGAGCGGCCGCCGTGTCCGCGACGCAGTCGCCAGCGGCGGTCGCTCGGACGCGAGCCATAAAGGGGCCGCGAACACCCAGCGCCGCAGGCGCTGGAAAAACAAACACAGCCAAAAAACACGGTAGGTTGACCCCTCGTGGGTAAAAGCAAGCGCAACAGTCCTAAGCCCGGTGGGAACCGGGCGCAGCGTCTCGCCGAGCGGCGGGCGGCGCAGGAGCAGGCGGCACAAGTCGTCACCCGTCCGTTCGAGGGCCTGGCCGCGGAGTGCGATCTGGTCGCGCTGCGCGAATTCGTTCCCTCGGCCACCGCCCGGTTGACGCTGGCGGCCGAGGTCGCGGCGGAGCGACCGGTCGTGCTCGCAACGGTGCTGCCCGGCGCGGTGGCCGCGTTGGTGCGCGCCGGTGACGAGCCCAGCGGTTACGTCGGCGCGCAGGTGCAGTTCCAGGGCGCGGATCCGGCCGCCGATCTGGCCGCGGCGATCCTATGGACTCAGTCCGCCGAGCCCGGTGATTCGCTGACCTCGGTGGAAAGCGTCGCGGGCGGCCCGCGGCTGGCCGATGTCATCGATCCCGCCGCGAGCCTGGACTTGACCGTGCACCAGGACTTCGACTGGTGGGTGCCCGCGGGTGTCGAGCCCGACCCGCAGGTCGCTGCCACCATCGAGCAGGCCAAGCAGGCGATCATGCCCTCGGCGCGGCTCGGGCTCGCCGCCGACGCGATCGGTGCCGCCTGGTGGGTCGACGCGGGCGAGAAGGCGCACATCCGCTGGGTGCGGCCGGAGGACGAGGACGCGCTCATGCTGGCGCTGGCCCGGGTGCACGCCTCCGGCGGTCTGCACCTCGGCGAGGGTTCCCGATTCGCGGGGTCGTTCCGCACGCACGGAGTGCTGGTCCCGGTCTTCGACCTGGACCGCGAGCGGCACCCCGACGAATGGGTCGAGCCCGCAGCCGAATTCGGCGCTCGCCTGTCCGAGGCGCTGGCCGTCGACGCCCCGTTGAACTCCGACGAGCGGCGCTCCCGCGACGGCCTGCGGTCGCGTCAGGTCACTTTGCGCTGAGCCCGGATATCGCGAAAGTTCGGCAGAAACGGTCTTTGTCGGCGGCGGTGTTTTCCGGTTGCCGCCGGTGCGGCTCGAAATATAGGAAGACTCACCAAACCACTGCGAAATATGGTGGAACCGTCGTTTACGCCGATATTCCGACTCGCCGTCCGATAGAACGCCCAACAGCGACAGGCCCGGTTCCTGATACGGAACCGGGCCTGTTGCACCTATTCGGCGAACGCCGTCAGACGGAGCCGCCCGCCGCCGAAGGCGCGCCGGAGGCGTCGCTCGGGCCGCTCATTTCCCGGGCGACGAATTCCTCCAGGTCGAACAGGTTCGACCCGGCGCGATCGGCGATGGTGAGCAGGGTGGTCATGTTCGCGACTTCCTCGACCTGCTCCTTGAGGAACCACTGCATGAACTGTTCGCCCAGGTAGTCGCCCTCTTCGCGGGCGGTGCTCGCCAGCTGGATGATCTGCTCGGTGACCGTCTTCTCCTGGGTCAGTGCGAGCGCGATCGGCTCCCTGGCATTCTCGAACCGCGATTTCGCGGCATCGATGCCGGAAATGTCGACGCTGATATCCCGGTCCAGGAAGTACTGCACGATCATCATCGCGTGATTGCGCTCTTCGACGGCCTGCTTGTAGAACCGCTTGGCCAGCTGCGGGAGATCGGCATTGTCGAACCACACCGCAATCGCGATGTACTGATGCTCGGCATTGAATTCGTGCCGGATCTGATCGTGCAACAGGCTGTGAAATTTGCTGCGGGGTGATTCCGGATGGCTTGACATGGCATCGACATTAGCGCTGGTCAAGACCCGTGTCATCCAAGTGCAGCCTTATTGAGGCTAGTGTTGCCTAATTAAATCCGCGCAGCTCCAGCCATTTTCGGCGCCGGGATATCGGTGCGCGGCCGTGGCCGTGTCTCCCGGGCGACGAACTCCTCGACGTCGAACAACTGCCCGTCGGCACGGTCGATCACGGCCAGCAACGTGCTCATCCCGGCGACGTTCTTCACCTGTTCGGCGAGGAACCACCCGATGAAGCGTTCGCCGAGATAGTCGCCGGAGATGCGAGCAGTGCGGGCCAGATCGCTGATCCGGGCGCTGCGGACCCGCTCGATCTCCAGCAGCGAAGCGACTGCGCCGCGCGGGCTTTCGAAAGTGGACTCGATCTCGTCCAAGCCGCCGATCTGCACTGGGAGATCCCGGTCCAGCAGGTACTGCACCATGCGCAGCGAATTGCCGTAGTGCTCGCGCGACCGGTCGTAGGCGTGTCCGGCCAACTGTGGCAGTCTGCGTGAATCGAAGTACACGGCGGCCGCGAGATACTGCTGGGCAGTGCTGAATCCGTGACGGATCTGGGTGCGCAGCAAGTCGGGAAAGGACTCGTCGGCCTCGTCGATGTCCGGCATGGCATCGACGCTACCGCGTCAGCAGGTCCTCCGGGATCGGACGGTCGCCCGCGAGCGCGTCGAAGAACCGGCTCGCTTTGGCCTTGTCCCACAGCAGGACGTTGCCGCTGTCCGTGTCCTCGAATCCGCCGACCGGGACCGCCGTCGCGATGGTGTCGCCACGCAGCGCCCAGCCCAGGCCGCCGAGGTCCCAGATGTGGTCGCCGTTGTCGACCTTCAGCGACTTGGCGGTGTCGGTGGCCAGCGGCCAGAGCTTGAACGGATTGGCGAGCGTGGCTCCACTGGTCGCCTTTTTCAGCAGGGCGGCCATGAAGATCCGCTGGTTGTTCATCCGGTCCAGGTCGGCGAGCGCGGTCGCGCGACTGCGGACGAAACCCAACGCCTGTGGTCCGTTGAGTCGCTGGCAGCCCGCGGGCAGGTCGATGCCGGCGAGCGGGTCATCGATCGGTTTGGGCACGCACACGTCGATGCCGCCGAGCGTATCGACCACGCTGGCGAAGCCGCCGAAACCGATCTGCGCGTAGTGGTCGATCCGCAGGCCGGTGGCGATCTCCACGGTCTGGACCAGCAGCGCGGGGCCGCCGATGGCGAACGCGGCGTTCAGTTTGTCCTTGCCCTGGCCCGGGATGCCGACGTACGAGTCGCGCGGCAGGCTGACCAGCGTGGTCTTCCCCGATTGCGGCACGTGCACGAGCATGATCGTGTCGGTGCGCTCGGGGCCCACCTCACCGCCGGTGGCGAGTTCCCGCTCCTGCTCGGCAGTCAGTCCGCCACGGCCGTCGGACCCGATCAACAGCCAGTTCGTGCCGGGTGTGTCGCCGACGCGCTTGGCGTAGTTCGCCAGCGCGGGGATGCGGTTGAGCGAGTTGTCCAACTTGATGACGGCGCCGACGGCGGCGAGTACCAGGACCAGCAGGATCACCAGGAACCAGCGGAAAGGGTGGCGCTTGCGGCGCGGTCGTGGAGCCCGCAGCGGACGCTCGCCGCGTGGCGGCACCGGTGGGGGGCCTTCGCGGAACGACCTCGGTTTCCGGGGCGGCGTGTGCGGCGGACCTTCGTGATACGGAACAGGCCGCTGGGTTGGCGCGTGCGACGGAACTTCGTGATGCGGCACCGGGCGCTGCGTGGGGGCGTGCCTGCGGGCCGGGGGAGGCGGCGGCATTCGCCGTGCCTGTTCGGGCGGGACCTGCGAATACGCCAGCGGCTGTGCGTGGGGGTCGGCGGTTCCATCACGGCGCATGACCTGCGTGGGCTCGATCGGCGGCGGACCACCGGACCCCGGAGGCGGCATCCGACGGCGCATCGGAGGTTCACCGGGTCTGCCGGGCGGCGGCATCCGGCGCGTATGCGCGTTGCGCTGGGGGTCGTCGCCGTTCATCACTGAAACTCTACTTATCGGGTGGTTGTGACGTGCCACATGTGGACGCGGGCGCACGCGTATGCGGCGCTGCTCCGTAATTCGCAGGCGGCACCAGGTTGTTAGCGCTGCCGAGGGCACAGTTGCGTCACGGCAGCCACGAAACATGGCCGCGCAGAACGGTGTAGCCGATGTAGGCGACCGCATCGATGGTCGCATGGGCGAGGACCAGCGGCCACAGCCGGTTCGTGCGCTGCCAATAGCGGCCGAATATGACGCCCATCACAAAGTTTCCGAGCCCGCCGCCGATTCCTTGGTACAAGTGATAGCTGCCCCGCAGCACAGCCGAGGCCAGCAGAGCCGAGTTCGCCGACCATCCGAGCCTGCGCAGCCGGGTGAGCAGGAACGCGACCACGATGACCTCTTCGGCCAAGGCGTTCGCGCAGGCCGAGAGGACGAGCGCGGGCAGTCGCCACCAGTAGTCGCCGAGCGAGGCGGGGACGATCGTCACGCTGACGCCGAGTGCGTGCGCCGCGAGATACAGCCCGAGTCCCGGCAACCCGATGATCGCGGCCAGCGTCAAGCCGGGTAGCACGTCGGCGCGCCAACGGAGCCGGTTCGCCAGCCCGATCAGTCGCGGGCCGATGCCCCCGCGCCACAGCAGATATAGGCCGAGCGCGGCCCAGCCGAGCAGCCGCAGCACGCTGAGCAGCTGGAACAGCAGGTCGATGGTGGACTGCGTGGATCGCGACGGATTCAGCGCGACGGTCCGTCCGCCGATCCCGCCCGGGGCGAGCGCACTCTCCACCAGCGAGAGCGCGGCGCTGAGCCCGCTGAGCCCGAACGTGACCAGCAGCACCACGGCGATCTCGAGTTTGATCGCCAGCCGCTCCCGATCGGTCGGCTCGGCCTCGTCCCACTCGGCTCTGGACTCCGCACGCATGGGTCGAATCTATTGCGCTCGTCCGCCGCGGCGTGCGGCGCGTCGGTGTGCGAACTGCCCGGCGCGCTGTCCTTTCGTCTCCGCTATGACGCAACCCGGCGGGGACCGATCGCCGAACTCGGCTGGCTCTGGCATCGGTCCGTGCGCACTACCGAGGCCGGCCGTCATTCCGCCTCACCGAAGCGCAGCCCAGCGGCGCATCATCGGACAAGCGCACGCGGATGGCGCTCGATCAACCTGAGTACGGTGCCGCTCGGGGGCATCCTGGACCGCTCACCGTGCACCCGCCGCGGGTCGCGATCGGAACGAGTCGGCGCGGTTTACCTACGGCGCGGTGCTCGAGTGGGCCGCCCGAGCGGTCGACCGCCCGTGGAGCAGTTCGACAGCGGCGACGTCCGCGCGGATCAAAACTCGATGCGAGCGCGCCCGGCGGCGGTGTCCGGACTCGCCGTGCCGCTGGTCGTCAGGACCGGGACGCGGGCTGTCGTCATGACCGCACTCCCCAGTACGGCACGCCGCTCGCGCTCGACAGCTGATCCCGGCCCGGACTCGGCGGGTCAGATCCGGCGCAATCCATTGAGGAACGGGCAGCCCGCCAGCGTGCGTACGGCCCGACTGAGCCCCACGATGTCGTGCGCCGGTGCGCTGAACGGCAAGCGGAAGTCGTGGTCGCCGTCGTGTCCTTCCACCCGCAGCGTGAGCCCGTACCGGTCGATGGCCAGCGGGTGCACGATGCCGCGCCGCAGGTGTGGCGGCAGATGCCTGGCCAGCTGGGCGACGACATCGGCGTGATCGGCCTGCATGTGCTGCAGCCACGCGGATTCCATGGCGCAGAACGGATCCGGCTGCGCCAGGCGCAGTTCGTCGCTGCGCACCGATTCCGCGCCGGTCGAGTCGGCCACCACCGCGGAGTCGATCACCAGCCGCAGCAGGGTGGCGCCGAAGCCGATGTCGAGCAGGCCCGGATGCGGGTGGTCCTTGGCCACCTCGGTGGCCAGCGCGCGCTGTGCCTGGGTGGGCACCGCGCGTACCCAACCGCGCAGCCAGACCAACGCGCGCACCGGCTCGCGCAGCGGCAGCGGGGCGTGGTCGGTGAGCTCCAGCACCGCGGGCGCGCCGTGGTCTCCGGAGTTGCCCGCCAGGATCGCGGCGACCGAGGCTGTCGGCACCGCGATCACGGCATCGCCGCACTGCCGTACGTGATGCACGGACGCGGGCGTCGGATCGATGCCCGGCATGGCCAGCACCGCTTGCTCCGCGTGCGCGCATGCGCTGCGCACTCGCTCGGCGGTGGACGGTGCGACGGTCGAGGACGGACGCGGCATACAAACCTCCGTGGAGCGTGGCGCGCTGCAACTGTTGATTAGGTTACCCTAAGCTAAGTGACGATGCGGGGTTCCGCAAGCGTTCCGATCCGGCTGATCGCAGCGAACTGGATCGGTTCCGGTCGGACCGGGTTGTTACGGTGAGGGCGTGTCGGAAGGGACGGAATCCGCAGAACCGGTGCTGGTGACGTTGTCGACGCCGCCGCGGCGCAGTCTGGTCGACGGGCTGGTCCGCAACATCGGCGCAAGTCCTGCCGCGCCGACGCTGGAGCTGGACGCGCCCGACAGCGGGATCGCCGACTTCCTCGCACACGTGGCCCACTCCGATACCGGCTTCGTCGCGCGCACTTCCTCGGGGGAACGGGCGCTGGCCATCGTCGCCGCCACAGCCGCCGCCCTGTGCGGCGAGGACATCGGCGCGGCCCTGCGCGCCCCCGACATCGCCTTCCTGACCTCGCTGAAACCGCAGGCCGTGGAGGCGGTCCGTTCGGTCCTGCTCGCCATCGAAACCGAGGCCCCGGACCGGGTGAACGCCGCGTTGCGCGTGCTCAACGGAGGTTGAACACCGCCAGGGCGGTCGTGGAACAGATGGAACGGACCGGCGGGCCCTTCGCAGTTGGTGGGGAGCCGAGCGAGCGCGCAAGTAATCTCGTAACCGTGCCGCGAATCGCGTACTTCGGGCCATCCGGAACGTTCACCGAGATGGCCCTCGCCCAATTGGAATCCTCGGGAGCCTTCGCCGGGCCCGTCGAGCGGATTGCCGCGCCCAGCCAAGGCGCCGCGCTCGACCTGATCCGCTCCGGTGACGTGGATGGCGCGGTGGTGCCGATCGAGAGCTCCGTGGAGGGGTCGATCTCGGCGACGCTCGACTCCCTGGCAATCGGTCCGCGCCTGCAGATCGTCGCCGAGACCGAACTCGAAGTGAGTTTCACGATCCTCGGCAAGCCGGGCACGGCGTTACCCGACGTGCGCACTATCGCCGCATACCCCGTGGCCGCCGCGCAGGTCCGGTTGTGGGTGGCGCGGCATCTGCCGCAGGCGCAGCCCTACACCTCGGCGTCCAACGCCGCCGCCGCCGAGGACGTGGTGGCGGGCCACGCGGACGCCGCCGTGTCGACCGCCCTGGCCGGAGAGCGGCTGGGGTTGATCGCGCTGGCCTCCGGGGTCGCCGATCACGAGCAGGCGATCACGCGGTTCGTGCTGTGCACCCGGCCCACGGCGGCGCCGCCCGCCACCGGCGCCGACCGCACCTCGATCGTGCTCGAGCTGCCGAACGTACCGGGCTCGCTGATGCGCGCCTTCGCCGAGTTCGCCACGCGCGGTATCGATCTGACCAGGATCGAGTCCCGGCCCACCCGAACCGGCATGGGCACCTACCGTTTCTATCTGGACTGCGTCGGGCACATCGACGACACCGCGGTGGCCGAGGCGCTCAAGGCGCTGCACCGCACCGCGCGGATCCGCTTTCTCGGATCTTGGCCGGCGACTTCCGCGACCGGTACCCCACCACCGTCGGACGAAGCGTCCGCGGAGTGGTTGATCCAGCTGAGAAAGGGGATGGCGGACCTATGACCGGGAGACTGATTCTGGTCCGGCACGGCGAGACCGAGGGCAATGTCGCCAAGCTGCTGGACACCCGGATTCCCGGGTTGCCCCTGACCGAACGCGGTGCGGCACAAGCGAAGACGTTCGGTGAGGGCTTGCTGCGCCCGCCGCAGGTGCTGTTCTCCTCGGCGGCGCTGCGCGCGCGCCAGACCGCGAGCTACATCGAGGCGGCGACCGGTGTCGCCGCCATGGTGCTCGACGGACTGCACGAGGTACAGGCCGGCGACCTGGAGGGCGAACACAGCGAGGAGGCGCACCAGACCTTCCAGCGGATCTACCGTGCCTGGCACGAAGGCGATCTCACGCTGCGGGTGCCCGGCGGCGAATCCGCCCAGGATGTGCTGGATCGGTTCCTGCCCGCCATCGCGGAGCTGCGGAATACGTATCTGTCACCGGACGACGCCTCGCACGGTGACGTGATGGTGGTCAGTCACGGTGCGGCCATGCGGCTCGTCGGCCGCACGCTTTCGGATGTGCGTCCGCCGTTCACCACGAACAACCACTTGGACAACACCGAGACCATCGAGCTGGTACCGATGCCGGACGGCGGGTGGGAGTGCATTCGGTGGGGACGATTCACGCCGCCGTTCGGCTACGAGGTCGCACCGACTTCGGACGATCCCATGGGTTAGCGGCGCTCGTTCGGTGCTTCAGGACAGCTTCGGATTCCGCGGGAACTCTTCGCGTTCCGGTAGGAAGTTGATCAGATCCTGCACGGCCGTGCGCAGTCGCGCGGGAGTCCCGCTGCTGAGCGACGTCCACTTCACGCCGTCGTCGGACCTGCTCGCGGTCGCGATGAATCGGCCCGCGCGCGTGTTGAAGACGGCGATGTGGTTGTCAGCCGTGTGTCGGGTCCCATCGCCGTAGATCACACCGACGATCTCGGCATACGAGTGGATCTCGACCAGAGCCGCGGCCAAGGTCTTCGCGTCCTGGGCCGGGTTGCCCACCTTCGCCAGCCGTTCCGCGGTGGCCGCGGCGTCACCGGTGTCGCCGAAGATCGTGGCCAGCTCTTCGGTCGGGGCGTTCATGCCGTACAGCTCGAGCGGCTCGGCATAGCCGAGTGCCGCGAGAACCGTTCCGGGCAAGTCGGTTCCCGCCTCGTCGATGACGTAGGAGTCCTGTCCCCGAAGGGCGACGACCGGGAGGTCGACGCCCTTCGCCAGACAGAAGCGGCTCACCCAACCATCGACGACCAACCGCAGCGCGATGATCCAGTGAGGCCGGTGCAGCGCGCGCAGCCGACTCTCCAGATCACGATGCAGCACATCCTCGATCAGGAGCTCCCGCTGGGCGAGTGACTCGGCGGCCGCGTCCATCGCCGCTTTGTGGTCGGTCAGATTGTCGTACCGTGCCCTCGCGTTCAGGACGACGGGGACCTCGATCTGCAGTTTCTCTACGAGGAACTGCATTTCGTCGAGCGACAGGACGACCGCGTCGAGCGTCGACGGGCTGCGGCCCGCACCGAGTACGGTCACCTAACCGTCCCGCTGAGGTCACCGCCGATGACCCCATCGGCGGTGAAGCGGCCGTCGTTGAAGTGCTCGGTCGACCGCAGGTAGTCCCGGCCGTCGTGTTCGGTCTCGTCGTCCTCGTCGCTGCGCGCCTGATTACCGAGCAAGGGGTTGCCGTTGCCGGTGTTGGCAGGCCGGACCGGCGCCGCCTCGACGCCCTTGACCGCGACGCTCTCCTGCACCGGAGCCGTGCTGCCACCGATCGTGCCGCTGGAGCCCCAGCCTTCCGGAAGCTTGAGCGAGCCGCTGCTGATGCCCGCCGCCGATCCGAGACCGGAGAACGACACGGCGCGCGTCGCCGCACCGGTAGCGGTGGCTGCCGCACCGATACCCATGGCCATGGGAGCCATGCCGGAGAAGGAGGGCGCGGAGCTGGTGGTGGCCGCCGCGATCGCGCTGCCCGCGACATTTCCGACGGTGGAGACACCGGTGGTGGCGATCGAGCCGACGGCCTGAGCGGCCTGGGTGGCAGCGCTCGCCACCCCGGGGTTGCTCAGGAACGCCTGGGTGGCGGCCACGGCAGCCTGGATCGGATCGGCCGGGACCTCGGTGGTCGTGTCCGCCGCCTGCTTGGGACTGGCCGTCCCCGCGCCCTTGGCGATCGCAGGCGGCAAGAGGAACTCGGCGGGCGTGGCGACCATGGCGCTGGTCGCGGCCTCATAGGTCTCCATGACCAGTGCGGCACGGATGTCCATCGCGTTCCTGGCGACTTCGGCGGCTTCGAATGCACCGCTCAGCACGCCCGGCGGGTTCGCCGACGCGGCCAAAGCGGTATTGACGGCCGCGATCTCGGGCGGGCTCGGCATCGCCAGCGCGGCGACGGTGTAGGCGGTGGCGTTCGCTGCGGCCTTGGCGCCCATCGCGGCCGCCTGCACGCCCTGCTGTTCTGACCAGCCGAGGAAGCCGGTGAGCTTGCCCAGCGCGGCGATGCCGTTGATGCCCTGCATTCCGACGCCGAGTTCGGCCATCACCCTCGCGACCGTCGTCGTCGCGTCGATCCAGGCGGCGGTGAGCCCGCCCCATGCGGTGGCGGCGGCCGAGATCGGAATCGCGTGCGCGCCCGCGTGAAGTGTGGCCGAATTGATCTCCGACGGGCGCGCCGCCCAGATCACCCCGGTGACTCCTGCAACCATGTCTGACTTCTCCCCTGCTTAAGCGTTGCTGATGGATCTCGCTTGCGGAACTACACCTGGATGGCGCTGATGCCGGCGGCGCGGACCACGTCGCCCGCGACATGCTGGGCCAGCTGCATGCGCAGCGTCGCCGCGGCGTGGTGGCATTCCAGAATCGCCTGCGCGATCGCGCGATCGTGCGACATCGCCCCCTGATTGAAATGGCTCGCGCTGAGGAAGGAGACTTCCTCCGCTCCGGAGGGCAGCACGTGCGTCGCGGGCGCGGTGATCGCCGCGGCGGCGGCCAGACGTTCGGCGACGAGGTCGAGTTCGGCCGCGGCGGCGAGAATGGCTTCGGGTGCGATCAGTACATGTCCAACCATGACTCGACTCCTTCTAGTGGCTGTGGGGCGGAACCACGAGAATTCCCCCTTCGAGTGATAGGACGCGACAGCAACGCGATCGGTTCCATCGAATCCCCAATTTTTCGATCTCCGTGCCGATTACACACCCACACCTGGTGGTGCGCAATACAGCTCGGTTCAGGCTATCCCCATCCCAGCTGATGCAGGCGGTCTTCGTCAATGCCGAAATAGTGTGCGATCTCGTGGATCACGGTGATCGCCACCTCTTCCACCACCTCGGACTCGTCGGCGCAGTGTTCGAGGATCGCCTCGCGGTAGATGGTCACGGTGTCGGGAAGCGCTCCGCCGTAATGACTGTCACGCTCGGTGAGAGCGATACCGTGATACAGACCGAGCAGATGTGGATTCTCCGGATCGCGCGGCTCGATCAGCACGACCACGTTGTCGATCGCGCGGGTGAGCTCGGGCGGGATGAGATCCAGTGCGTCGCCGACCAATTCCTCGAACCGGTCGGCGGACATCGTCACGGGCATCGGCGCTCGGCTACCTCGGCTGGGGCTGCGGCGGCAGGGGCGCGGCGCCCGGCAGCGGTGCGGGCGTGGATCGTCCGTTGTTCGGCGGTGGCACCGGAGCCTGGCCGTTGATCAGGATCTCGCCCTTGGCCGACCCGGTGATCGGCGCGAAGCCCTCCCGATCGGCTCCCTTGCCGATCATGCAGTCCAGCTTGCGGCTGCCCGCCATCCAGCTGCGGGCATCGATGTAGTCGAAGAACAGCGTGAGCGTCTTGTTCCGGATGACGTCCGGCCCGCCCAGGTAGTCGGTCGACGTGCGGGTGCACTCCTCCTCGACGAACTTGTCCTGGTCGTCCTTCGCGGGCGGGCCCCCGTTGAAGTGGGCGGCCAGATCGACGGTGGAGACGATCTCCACGGCGTGCGGCTGGGCGCAGTCCACCGGATCGGTGGGCAGGTTCTGGTTGATGCCGAGGCACACGCCCGCCTCGTACACCTTGGACTGATCGTGCTCGGTGGCGCTGCCGACCGACGGCGGGGTGCCGACACTGGCCGCGACCTGCAGGCCGCAGCGCAGGGTGCGGTCACCGTGCTGCCAGCCGTCCGGGCTCGGATACATCAGCCCGACGATGTACTTGCCGCGCGGATCGAACCGGCCCGACATGTACTTCTGCACCGCGGGCACGCAGTGCTCCTCTTTCAACTCGGTCAGGCGCAGCGAGTCCGGGAACCGCGAGCCGGGACCGAACTCCTTGCCCGGATACCTGCTCATGTCGATGTCGGCCGCGACCTCGAACATGTGCTTGCTCGAGCAGTTCACCTTGGCCAGGTCCGATCGGTCCGGCTTGGTCCAACTCAGGCAGTCGCCCTTGGCCGCGGTGCCGAACTCCTTCTCCAGCACCGGCTGTGCCGGGGCGCCGGGATTGTGTGCCTCCAGGCCCTTCTCGTTGTCGAAGCCGGTGACGAACAGCGTCACCAGGGCCGCCACCACGGCGCCGACGGCCACCGCGAGCAGGCCCCAGCGCAGGGTGGGGGCCGACAGATGCAGATCGCGCAGCTCGCCGTCGGCGAGGGCGGCTCTGGCCGAGTCGAACGAGCGCCGTACCGCGTCGGCGCGCGACGACGCGCCGCGCTTGGGCGCCTGCGGGTACCGGGACATGCGTTCGGGGGACATCGCGGTCCATCATGGCAGTGTCGGTGCCGCGGTGCCACGACCTGCCCCGATCGGCGCGGCACGGGGCACGAGCGAATTCAGCCGCGCAGGGCCGACAGGAAGACGCCGGGCAATCGGGCGGGGTTGGCGTCGGCGTAGAACTCGGTGAGCCTGCGCCCGGTGGTCGCTGCGGTGGCGTTGCCGACGAACCAGGGCGGCTTCGGAGAGAGGGCGAGCTCGCCGCCCAGCAGCGAGCGCGGCACCGGCCGGAACGGGCCGTGCACCACGGTGCGCTCCACATCGTCGAGCAGCAGGGCGTTGTGCACCACGCCGATACCGCTCTGCACGTCGTCGAGGGTGTGCCCGGGGAAGGCTCCCCAGGCGGCCCGCGGAGCGAGGAAGGCCAGACCGGTCCAGCTGTTCACCGCGATCGCGCCGTAACGCAGCCGTTCGATCGCGCGGTCGAAGGCGACACCGAGCCTGCGGATGGTCGTCGGATCGGCGATCACATTCGCGCCGAGCGTGCCGGTCAGCTCGGCGTTGGCGAAGTCCACCGCGCGTTGCAAGAACTCGCCGCCCGTGTAGGGCAACTCCACCACGCCGAGCACGGGGGAGAAGTACTCCGTGCGCAGCAGCGGCGACCCGGTGCGCGGCAGTCCGCCGACCAGCACCCGTCCCGCGCCGAGACGCTCGGCCTCCGGGTACGAGGCCAGCGCGTCGGCGACCCGCGCGTCGCTGCCCGGGTAGTAGGCCGTGCGCTGCGGCGCCCGCTCCATGGCCAGGCGGAGTTCGGCGAGGAACTCGTCCTTGCGGTCCCACTCGGAGCCGATCACCACCGCCTGCGCGGCCACGCAGTTGTAGCCGCCGTTGTGCAGCCGTTGGGTGGCCACGTGCTCGGCCTGGTAACGCAGATCGGCGTCGGACCAGTCGCCGGGCACCACGATGGTCGGCGAGACGCCGCCCAGTTCGCTGCTGATCGGCTTGTCCAGCAGCGGCCGCTTGTGCCGCTTGCGTTCCGCGCCCTCCGCGCCGGGGCCCCACACGATGGCATCGTGGGTCTGCGCGCTGCCGGTCATGTGCACGTGCGCGACGTCCGGATGACGCACCAGGTAACCGCCCTGCTGCGCGCCGCCGGTGAGGATTCGCAGCGCGCCGATCTCCAGCAGCGGTTCGAACACCATCTCGAACACGGTGAACAGCGGGTCGGTGATCGGGTTGAGCTTCAGCGCGACCACCCGGTTGTGCGCGAACAGCTCGTACAGCGCGTCCAGCGGCGGAATCGAGGTGATGTTGCCCGCGCCGAGCACGGCGCCGATCCCGCCGGTCGCGGTGGGATCGAGCTGGGCGAGTCCGGCTCGCCGACGGGCGGTGTCGGCGTCGACGCCTGGACGCAGCCACACCTCGCCGCGGAAACCGTTGAGCAGCAAGCGATCGTAGACGCTGAACGGGAATACCGGCACCGCCAACCGCCCGCCTGGCGCCTCCCGCAGCGTGATGCCTGCCAGTGGGCTTCGCCCGGTCTCCAGCGCGGCCAGGGTCGCCGACAGCGCGGCCGTGGCTTGCAGCAGCGTGAGCGGCCCGGACATCCACTCCTCACCGACCAGCGCGGAGTGCTCGCCGAGATCCTTGACGACGCGCGCCGCGCGCACCCAGTCCTCCGCGAAGCGGCCGGTTCTGGCGTGGATCTCGTCGAGCAGCGCGCGGCGGCGGCGCAGCGACGTCGCGGCCCACACTTTCTCGCCCGCCGCGAGATCGGCCAGCGCGTTGTCGATGGCCGTCTCATCGAATGGGGTGCCCACAAACCCACTATGCGCGCGATCCGGGGTGGATGGTCCGCATCCTGGGATATCGGCGTGAAAGCGCAACACACCGACTACTAGGCTGGTGGCCCATGATCGACCTCCGATTCCTGCGGGACAACCCGGACGCGGTCCGCGCCTCGCAGCGCGCCCGCGGCGAAGACCCCGTTCTCGTCGACGCGCTGCTCGAGGCGGACGCGGCGCGGCGTGCCGCGGTGGCCACCGCGGACAACCTGCGCGCCGAGCACAAGGCGATGGGCAAGCTGATCGGTAAGGCGAGCAAGGACGAGCGGTCCGCGCTGCTGGCGCAGGCGTCGGAGATGTCGGTCAAGGTCAAAGAGGCCGAGGCCGCCCAGCACGCCGCAGACGTGGATCTGGACACCGCGCACCGCGCCATCTCCAACGTGGTGCAGGAAGGCGCGCCCGCGGGTGGCGAGGCCGATTTCGTCGTGCTGCAAACGGTCGGCACGCCGCGGGAGTTCGACTTCGAGCCGAAGGACCACCTGGAGCTCGGCGAGTCGCTCGGCTTGATCGACATGGAGCGCGGCGCGAAAGTCTCCGGCGCCCGGTTCTACTTCCTGACCGGCTACGGTGCGCTGCTCCAGCTGGGAATGCTGCAGCTGGCCGCGCAGAAGGCGGTGGCCAACGGCTTCACCATGATGATTCCGCCGGTGCTGGTGCGCCCGGAGGTCATGGCGGGCACGGGGTTCCTCGGCCAGCACGCGGCGGAGGTCTACCACCTCGCCGACGACGACCTCTACCTGGTCGGCACCTCGGAGGTGCCGCTGGCGGGCTACCACTCGGACGAGATCCTCGACTTGAGCGCGGGCCCCAAGCGCTATGCGGGCTGGTCGTCGTGCTTCCGCCGGGAGGCGGGCAGTTACGGCAAGGACACCCGCGGCATCATCCGGGTGCACCAGTTCGACAAGGTGGAGATGTTCGTCTTCACCACGCCCGACCAGGCCGACGCCGAACACCAGCGTCTGCTCGCCTGGGAACAGGAGATGCTCGCCGCGATCGAGGTACCCTACCGGGTGATCGACGTCGCGGCCGGTGATCTCGGCAGCTCCGCCGCGCGCAAGTTCGACTGCGAGGCGTGGGTGCCCACGCAGCAGACCTACCGGGAACTCACCTCGACCTCCAACTGCACCACGTACCAGGCGCGGCGGCTGGCCGTCCGCTATCGAGACGAGAACGGAAGGCCGCAGATCGCCGCGACCTTGAACGGCACGCTCGCCACCACCCGCTGGATCGTGGCCATTCTGGAGAACCACCAGCAAGCCGACGGGTCGGTCCGAGTGCCGTCCGCCCTGGTCCCGTTCGTCGGTACCGACGTGCTCCGACCGACGAATTGACAACGGACGAATGACGTTCAGGTAAATAGCTACTGGTTCGCCATGCCGTATTCCCGGGATGTGGCAACCAGTGGGATTCCTTATGTCTAGGCTATTCGTCGTGCGAGGAATCGGGTCTCGCGGCGATACCCGAACCCGGGTGCGGGCCGCGTCTGCGCTGGCGACGGCTATGGTCATGGCTCGGACCACCGGGGCGTTCTACGTCATGGGCGGGGTGCTCGGTCTGCTGATCACCGCCATCGCCCCTGGTGAAGAGGGTAATCGTCCGCTGGTAGGCGGGGCGGCAGCGGTGGCGCTGGTGCTCGGTCTCACGCTGCTCGCATGGGGTCCGCGACTGCCGCATTCGATCCATCACGTCTATGTCGCGATCGCGACGGTGTTGGTGACGATCGCGGTGCATTCGTTCCCGAACACCGTGGGCGCGATCAGCCTCGCGGCGTTCTACGTGTTCATCGCGTGCGACGCCGCCCTGTTCTTCGCCTGGTCACAGGCCGCCGCCCATATCGCGTTCGCCTTGGCGCTGTGCCTGTGGGTGCTGCCCGCGCGGCCGGTGACGCCCGGGCTGCCGTGGTGGTCGGGCCTGATCCCGGCCGGTGTGACCTTCGGTGTCGGCGTCGTCGTCGGGATCCTGACCAGAATGGCGTCCGAAGCCGACATCGACGTGCTCACCGGCCTGCTCAACCGGCGCGGCTTCGACCGGGCGCTGAACACCGCGATCCAGCAGGCCACCAGGTCCGGGCACGGACTCGCGCTGGTGCTGGTCGACCTGGACCGTTTCCAGAAGATCAACGACCATCTCGGGCACCGCGCCGGTGACGCCGTCCTGCAGCGGGTGGCCGACACCTGGTCGAAACTGCTGGCCCCCGATCAGCGCCTGGCGCGCTACGGCGGGGACGCGTTCGCCTTGCTGCTGCCGAATACCACCGAGCAGGCCGCGATCCTGCTCACCGAACAGCTGCGCGCCGCGGTGACCACCGGCTGCTCGGCCGGCGTGACCTCCTGGCAGCCGGGCGAATCGGGGTCGCTGCTGGTCAGCCGCGCTGACGTCGGCCTGTACCGGGCCAAGCAGGCCGGACGCAACCGGACGGTACTGGAGTCCTCACGGCAGCTGCCGCTGGCGGTGGAACTGCGCGAGGCGATCGACCGGGGCGCCCTCGACGTGCACTACCAGCCGATCGTCAGCCTGACCGAAGGCGGCGGCAAGGCGGTCGGTGTGGAGGCGCTGCTGCGCTGGTCGTCGAGCGCGCAACCGGACGTCACCACCGAGGGCCTGATCCGCGTCGCCGAGGAGTACGACCTCATCGCCGATCTTGACGAACTGGTGCTGCGCCGGGCCTGCGCGGACGCCGCACGGTTGCAGGAAACCTTCGCCCAGCTGGATCTCACACTGAACGTGAACGTCAGCGGGCTGGAGCTGGCCGAGGCCGGTTACGCCGATCGGGTGGCGGGCATTCTCGCCGCCACGGGGTGGCCCGCCGACCAGCTGGTGCTCGAAGTGACCGAGAGTGAGCTGGCCGCCGAATCCCAGACCGCGATCGAGAATCTGCACACTCTGCGCGACCGTGGCGTGCGCATCGCCATCGACGACTTCGGCACGGGATACTCCTCGCTCAGCCGACTGGCCACGCTGCCAAGCGACATTCTCAAGGTCGATCAGTCCTTCGTCGCCGCGATCCGCTCGGATTCGCCCGCGCCGCCCTTGCTCGGCGTGATCGCCGCGCTCTCCAACGCGCTGGACCTGCAGGTCATCGCCGAGGGCGTGGAGACCGAATATCAGGCCGCCGTGCTCACCGAACTGGGCTTCGCGCTCGCGCAGGGTTATCACTACAGCGATTCGCATCCGGTCTCGGAGCTGATCAGCGACCTCAACGAGAACAAGGGCCGGATCGGCCCAGGGGTCACCGACCGGGAGCTGGGCGACGGAGATTCGGTTCCGGCGAACGGCTGGGTGCCGTTGCCCTGATTCGCGCGGCGGCCGATTCCCTTCGACGCGCCCGAGCGGTAATTCCCTTGACGCCGCGAGGCAGGGATGGCCATGCTGATCGGCATGCGGTTGCTCGTCTATGCCTATTGATTCGCTGGATCGCCGCGCGCCCGTCGGACGGGTAGCGCGCGTACTTTCAGCCTGCGCTCGCTGACGGTTCGGGCGGTGCTCTTCAAGAGCACCGGTGAACTGATTCCGCTGTACGCGCTGTATGCCCTGCTGTTCGCCGACCACGGCATGAGCACAGGGCAGATCTCCTTGCTGTTCGCCATCTGGTCGATGACCTCGTTCCTGCTCGAGGTGCCCTCCGGTGCGTGGGCCGACACGGTTTCGCGGCGCGGACTGCTCGTGCTCAGCGGTGTCCTGCTGACGGCGGGCTTCGCGCTGTGGACGGCGGCGCCCTCCTTCACAGGCTTCGCCGCCGGATTCGTGCTGTGGGGTACCTCGGGCGCTCTGGCCTCCGGCACCTTCGAAGCGTTGCTGTACGACGATCTCGCCGCCCGCGGTGCGTCGTCGACATATCCGCGCATCCTCGGTTACACCAGGGCCGGTGCGGAAACCGCCGTCGTCATCGCGATCGTCGCCGCGACGCCGCTGTATCTCATCGGTGGCTATGCCCTGGTCGGCTGGGCCAGTGTCGCTCTTGCCGCCGTGCACACGCTGGTCGCGCTCTCGCTGCCCACCGCGCCGAAGGCGGTCTCCGCGGCGGACGTCGATGATCTCGAAGAGGAGGAGTCGGCACCTTCCGTGGTGGCCGGTGAGACGGGCGGGAATGATCAGGCCGACGTCACGAGGAGATACGCCGAGGGCGGTCGGACACCGGAGACGGCGCAAATTGCCGCTCGATCCGGCGTTGCTCGAACCGCGGCGCAGGAGGAAGGTGTCGGAGCGAGCGGCTCAAAGGAGCCGAGTGCCGGAGCGAGCTGCTTCACGGCGGAGCCGGCGGCATTCCATCCGGAGACCTCCGGGGCGCACTCCGGACCGTTCGCGCGCTACCTCACCATGCTGAAGGCCGGTGTGGGAGAGGTCCTTCGCATGCGGGTGGTGCGCTACGGCGTGCTGCTGGAGGCGCTGCTGTTCGGGATCACGGCGTTCGACGAGTATTTCGCCTTGCTGGCGGAGGAGGCGGGCGTATCGACGGCCGTCGTGCCACTGCTGGTCGGCCTCACCGTGCTCGGTTCGCTGACCGGGTCGGTGCTGGCGGGGCGCACCGAAGGAATGTCGGGCCGGACGATGTCGATCGCGGTGGCTGTCGCGGGCGTGCTCTTCCTCGGCGGCGCGCTGATCGCCGGTCTCGCGACCGGTCGTCCGAACGCGGTGTACTTGCTGACCACCCTCGGCTTCGCGTCGATCGGGATCTCCTACGGCATCGTCTACAACGCGGGCATCGTCGCGGCTGCCCGCCTCCAAGACGCCATCGAGGGTCCCGCCCGAGCGACCGTCACCTCGGTCTCCGGTCTCCTGGGCGAGGTGATCGCCCTAGCGGTCTTCGGCTTCGCCGCCCTCCTGACCCTCCACGCCGCCATGTCCACCCTCCTGGCCCTCCTCGGCGCCTCCATCCTCGCCATCGCCGCCCTCATTCCCCGTTGGCTCCCACCCCGCCACTGACCACGAGTGGCACACCATCGAGAGCGCTTCTCGAGAAATGCCGCAGTGATGTGCCACTCGACGATTGGGTAGCGTGCGGGAGTGCGGTTGGGGCTGGTTGCGGGGTTCGGGATCGGTGCCGGGGTGGCGGTGCAGGGGCGGATCAATGGCGCGTTGGGGGCGCGGTTGGAGGATGGGATTGCCGCGGCCACGATCAGTTTCGGGGTGGGACTGGTCGTGTTGGGGGTGGCGTTCGCGGTGAGCGGGCGGCTGCGGGACGGTGGGCGGCGGGTGCGGCTGGCTCTGGCCGAGGGGCGGCTGCGGCCGTGGCAGTTGCTCGGCGGGCTGTGCGGAGCGTTCTTCGTCGCGTGCCAGGGGCTGACGGTCGCCGCGATCGGCGTCACCGCGTTCACCGTGGCGACCGTCGCGGGGCAGTTGCTCAGCAGCCTGGCCGTCGACCGGCTCGGGCTCGGTCCGAGTGGGCGGACGCCCGTCACCGGGGTGCGTCTCGTGGGTGCGGCGCTCGGGGTGGCGGCGGTGCTGGTAGCCGGATTCGGGCACCACCGCGCCACCGGTGGTCTCTCCGTGCCCGACGCGCTGCGCGGCATGCCGACCGTGTTGTTGATCGCGCTGCCCGCGCTGGCGGGTATCGGCCTGGCCTGGCAGCAAGCGGTGAACGGCAAGGTGGGCGCGGTCGGCGGAGCCATGTCGGCGGCGATGGTCAATTTCTGCGTCGGCCTGGCCGCGCTGCTCGTCATCGAGGCCGTGGTCATCGCGACGTCGGGCGGTCCGGCCGCATTCCCGACCGAGCCTTGGCTCTACACCGGCGGTTTCATCGGTGTCGCCTTCATCGCTCTCGCCGCCCTGGCGGTGCGGTGGATCGGCGTGCTGCTGCTCGGGCTCACCTCGGTGGCGGGGCAGTTGCTGGCCTCCCTTGTCCTCGACGTGCTCACCCCGACCAGCGCGGGCTTGTCCGCCACCGCGATCGTCGGCTGTGTGCTGACGTTGGTCGCGGTCGCCATCGCGACTCGGTCGCAGTCCTGAGGACACTCGCCCGACATTCATGTTCGAAGTGCATGAATGTGGGAGGGTGCGCTCATGCTGATCGAATACGGGGTGTGGGTTTCGCGGCTGGGACTGACTGTCGTCTTCGCGCTGTCGGCCTGGGGCAAGCTGACGGATCGCGGCGCGGCACGGCAGGCGGTGAGCGATTTCGGGGTGCCGCTGCGCTGGGTGCCCGCGGTGGCCTGGGGGTTGCCGATCGCCGAGGCGATGATCGCGGTCGGTGTGCTGCTTCCGTGGGTTTGCGGCCCGGCGGCGCTGGCGGCGCTGCTGCTGCTCGCCGTGTTCACCGTGGCGATCACGCGGTTGCTGCGGCGGGGTGAGCATCCTTCCTGTTCCTGTTTCGGTGCTGCCAGCGCGACGCCGATCGGACCGAAGACGCTGGTGCGCAATGCTCTTCTCGCGGCGCTCGCCGTGGTTGCCTGCATCGGCGCGCAGACACACCCGCGCGTCCCGATGGGCCTGCCCGCCGACAACGCGGTCGGCTGCGCGGTTGTCGCCGCAGTGGTCGCGGTGCTGGTCTGGTTGACAGGCCAGCTGCGTGTCCTGCGCCGTCGAGTGGACGAGCAGGCGTTGTCCACGCTGGGTGCCGAGGGCTTGCCCGTCGGTGCGGTGGCGCCGGAGTTCGAACTGTTCGGCCCCGAGGGAACGAAGACCACGCTCGAGGATCTCTTGGCCTCGGCGAGGTCGGTGCTGCTGGTCTTCGTGCACCCCGGCTGCGAGCTGTGCGCGGCGCTGGCACGGGAACTGCCCCGCTGGCGTGCGCGAACCGGTGACGCCCTCGCGATCGTCGCGGTCGGCAACGGTGATGCCGCCGAGCAGGCCGCGTGGGGAACCGAGCACGGATTGGGCGACATTCCCTCGCTCGTGCAGCAGGGCAACGAGGCGGCCCTGCGTTACCGGGTGCGCGGTACGCCGTCCGCCGTGCTGATCGATCCCGAGGGACGTGTCGCAGCGCCGGTGGCCAGAGGGGGCATCGCGATCCGCGAGTTGATCAGCACGGTGCGGGTAGCGCCGCGCAGGCCGGCGCGCGACAAGATTCCGGCCGGGGCCGCGCGTTAGTTTCGGCGCGTACCTCTTTTCCGCCGCCGAGACCGACCCGAGCCCGGTTATCTACTGGTTAGCAAATTTCTAGCAAATCTACGGTGATGCGCCGATAGGATCGAACCGCACCGGTGCGGAATTCGCCATCCAACCAACACGACCCATCGACAAGAGGGGAAGACATGGCGCTCTTCGCATTCACCGACTACTCCGGCAAAGAGTTCATCATCCAGCTGACCAACGAGCAGCGGATCGCGGAAGCACGCCGCATCCTGTCGGGTGACGAGCAGATGTCCGTCCACGTCATGGGCCGGATCCGGAAGATGCCCGCCCCCTACAACCCGGGTTGGGACTTCCATCTGGACCCCGACACCATCACCTTCTTCACCATGGCGATCGAGGTCTGCGACGCCAGCATCATGTACGTGAACGACCACCTGGACGAGGCGTGCGGCGCGTTCCTGCCGGGCTGCTTCTGGTGTCCGTGGTCGTCCAAGCTGACCCGCGAGGTCGCCGACCGGTAATCGGTTGGCAAACGCTTCCGGCCGGCGTGTGAACGCCGGCCGGAAGTTCGCGGATTCAGTCCAACTTGCGCGAGCGCAATTCGTGGCCCTTGGACGTCTTGCACCGTCCCGACTCCAGGTCCCACTGCCAGCCGTGCAGGTTGCAGGTCAGCGTGTTGCCTTCGACCACACCGAACTTCGACAGGTCCGCCTTCAGGTGCGGGCACCGCCGCTGCACCTCCCAGCCGCTGAGTTCGGTGGAGGCGGAGTCGTCGTGCGCCTCGGAGAACCAGCCGTCGGCGTAGGCGATCCGCTCGTCGGTGAGGCACTTGAAGAAGGTGTAGAGGAACTCGTTGTATCCGCCGATGCGCCAGGCCTGGAAGCGGGTGGACAGGAAGATGGTGTTCACCCAGTCGGGCTCCCGGTCGCGCAGCACCGTGCGCACCAGCTCCGGCGCGATGCGGAAGCCGTAGCGGTAGCGCCCCTCGCCTTCGACCGGCTCGCGCACCGTGCGCTTGGGGAAGTCCAGCACGACGGTCTCCTCGCCGATCACCAAGCCGACCGGGTAGCCGATGCCGTCGCAGATCACGTCGCTCTGGGCCATGATCGGCTCGAACACTTTGCGCAGCGGCTCCAGCAGCGAGCCATCGCCGCGCTCCCAGGTCGCCTTCTCGGCCTCCAGTACCGGGGCGAGGCGCTGGGCCATCCGTTCGATGTACTCGGCCTTGTTGTCGTAGATCTCGGCGGGGTCGCTCGGGTGGGTCAAGGTCAGCTCGGCGCCGCGCACGTCGGCGACCGAGCCGGGGATCATCAGGATCCCGCCCGCGTTGCCGTGGATCTCCATCTGCTCCAGGAACACCTTCTGGTCGGGGAAGATGTTGCCTTCGTCACCGCGATCGTCGTTGAGGTAACGCAACTCGTCGTCCAGGAACACCGGCGGACCCGCCGACGGCACCACCCAGGTCGCGCCGACCTGCTCGATGTAGCTGCGGGCCCGGTCCATGCCGCGCTGACGCTTCTGCTTGCCGAAGTTCGACTTGGTGCGGGCCGGGATGTCGTAGACCATCGGGTACCAGATCGCGCCCGAGTACTGCAGCAGGTGGATGTCGACATGGCCGAAGGCGTCCTGCAGCACGTCCATGTCGACCGGGCGGGCGTCGTTCATGTTGAAGCAGGTGGTCTCACCGTCGGAGACCACGAGCCCGGAGTCGCCGATCGGGCCGTCGGCGGGCGCGCGCAGCGCGATGATCATGACGTCCAGGTCCCCGCCGGGGCCGGTCACCGTGTGCTTGACCGAGTCCTCGGTCTCGAAGAACTTGTGGAAGCCCAGCTGCTCGAGCTCCCGGCGCAGATCCGGCACGGGATAGTCCGGCAGCAGCACGGTCGCGTCCTTGTTCACGTGCTCGGCCAGCGTCTTCGCGTCGAAATGGTCGCGGTGCAGGTGCGAGACGTAGAGGAAGTCGCATGCGCCCAGCTCGTCCCAGTCCAGCTGGGTGTTGTCGGGGAACGGGAACCAGGAACCGAAGTACGCGGGGTTCACCCAGGGATCGCAAAGGATCGACCCGGCCGCGGTGCGGATGTGGAATCCGGCGTGTCCGACGCTGGTGATCTGCACTAGCTGCTCCTCCTGCTGTTTACCAGCCAACCAGGGTAGTGGTTACGGCGAGACATCGCCGATGCAGTAGCCGTCCGTCCCGGAGCGCAAGGTGAAGGTGCGGGTCTGCGTCACACCGGAGGAGTTGGTCACCGGCACGAGCACCGCGATGTAGTCGGTGTTCACCTGCTCCGACCGGATCTGCTGGTCGGCGAACTCGGTGGCCCCGGTGAGCACGCCCTGGTTGTTCGCCAGCGGCGCGGGGCTCGGACGCCCGGTGCCCTTGGGGTCCCAGGTCGCCGGGGACGCCTTACAGATCAGAGGGTAGTCGCCTTCTTTGTCGGCGGGGTCGAGCGGAGTGCCGACGAAGCGGGAGAGGTACCTGCGCACGGTGTGCCGGGCGTCGGCGTCGTTGTAGGCGATCTCCGCACCGGCCGTCGCGACGCGCGGGCAGGCGTAGCCGGTCTCGATCTCGGCGCGCTGGACGGCGACGGTCGTGGTCGGGCTCTTCCAGACGACGTCGTCCTCGCCCGCCGTGCCGGGCTGGGCCAACGCGGTGAGGACGGCCTGCTGGTCTCCGTACATCTCGGCCACGTTCCTGGGCGCGATGGTCCAGCACTTGTCCTGCATCTCGGCGATGGTGTGCGAGCGCAGGTCGGCCGCCCAGCGCCGCATCGCCGGGGCGGCGGCGGGCACCCCCGCGACCGCGCCGACCGGCGGAGCGTCGGCGGGAACCGGCGGAAGCGCGGAGGTGCTCGGCGGAGGCGTGGCCGGGACGGCGGCCGGTGGCGTCGTGCGAACGGCCGCCTGCGGCGGCGTCTCCTCCGGAATGCCGACGACGGAGTCGCATCCGGTCAGCGCGATCGCCGCGAGCAAGGCGGAGCCGCAGGCCAGCGCGGCGCAGGTCGCTCGCCCGGCCCGGTTCCGCTCGCGTGCTGCACTGCGGTCGTACTCGCGCGGTACCGATCGGGCGCGTTCCACTTCGACGATCCTCTTCTCTCCGGACGTGCGGTCGGGGCTGCTCATGCGTCCTCGCTCCGGCGCGGCGCGCGGCGGCGCGAACTGCCGATGGGGACGAGCAGCGACTACGCTAGCGGACTTGTGGAACCCGTCTACCGGACGATCATCGGCCTCGCCCGTACCGTCTTCTTCATCGAAGGTCTGAAGTTCACCGTCAAGGGCGATGAACACATTCCCGCCCGCGGTGGCGCCGTGCTGGCGGTGAACCACACCGGCTACATGGACTTCACCTACGCGGGCCTGCCGGTGCGCACCCCGAAGCGCTACGTCCGGTTCATGGCCAAGAAGGAGGTCTTCGACAACAAGATCTCCGGTCCGATCATGCGCGCGCTCAAGCACATCCCCGTCGACCGTTCGGCGGGCGCGGATTCCTATAAGGCCGCTGTGGACTATCTGCGCCGTGGCGAGCTGGTCGGCGTGTACCCCGAGGCGACGATCAGCCGTAGCTTCGAGATCAAGGAATTCAAGTCCGGCGCGGCGCGCATGGCCATCGAGGCGGAGGTGCCGATCATCCCGATCGTCATCTGGGGCGCGCAGCGAGTCTGGACCAAGGGGTTCCCGAAGCGCCTCGGCCGCACCAACACGCCCATCTCGATCGCGGTCGGCGAGCCGATCCAGCCGTTCGAGCCCGCCGCCGAATTGACCGCCGAGCTGCGCTCGACCATGCGGGAGATGCTGCTCGATCTGCAAAAGGACTACGTGCACGAGCCGGGCGCCTACTGGGTGCCCGCCCGTCTGGGCGGCAGCGCTCCTACCCTGGAAGAGGCGGACGCGATGGATGCCGCCGAAGCCGAGGCCAAGGCCGCGCGCAAGAACGTGGCGGGGCAGTAGCGGGAGTTGCGATGGCGCGCGAACCGGTTTACGACATTCTCACCGGCTTGGCCCGCGCCATCTTCTTCGCGCAGGGTCTGCGCCTCGATATCAAGGGCCAGGAGTACATTCCGCGTTCCGGCGGCGCGGTGCTGGCGGTGAATCACACGGCCTATCTGGATTTCATGGAAGTAGGACTGGTCGGGCGCGAGTCCGGCCGCAACGTCCGGTTCATGATGAAGGCCGAACTCGAACACGGCATCGTCGGCTTTCTCATGAGGCACTGCAAGGCGATCGGCGTCGATCGCACGGCCGGAGCGGAGTCCTACGCCCGCGCGGTGACCGCCTTGCGTGAGGGCGAGTTGGTCGTGGTCTACCCCGAGGCGACGATCAGCCGCAGCTTCGAGTTGAAGGAATTCAAATCCGGTGCGGCTCGGATGGCTGTGGAAGCCGATGTCCCGATCGTCCCCATGATCATCTGGGGCGCGCACCGGATCTGGACCAAGGACATCCCGAAACAGCTGGGCCGCCATAATTTCCCGATCAATATCCGCATCGGCGCACCGATCCCACCGACCGGACCGACCGAGGGATTGACCGCCACCCTGCGCACCCGGATGAGTGAACTCTTGAACCGCGCGCAATGCGACTACCCAATGGTCGAAGGCGCGCGGTGGGTCCCCGTGCGACTCGGCGGGACCGCCCCGACCCTCGCGGAGGCAGCTGTGCTGGAGCGCGAGGAAATGGAGCGGCGACGGCGCGCGAAGGCGCGGTGACGGCGCTGTACCCGCCACGCTGCCGCGGACGGTCAGCGGCTCGGCGAGCCGTGCTGGTCTCCGGCCGGTGCGGTCTGGCGGACGGCATCGGCGATGGCGCGGAAGTCCTTGCGCAGGATCGCGCCGTGGTTGCCGGCGACCTTCGCGCCGATCCGGATGTTCGGATTGCGGGCGCACACGCCGTCCAGGCTGGTGCGGATTCGCTCCTGCTCGTCGCCACGGCTTCCGAACGACGTCCCCGAAGCAACCACATACCGCACCGGAACAGTGATGCGGTCCAGCAGCGGGCCCAATTCGCGCTCACACGAGAGCTTGCCGAGCTCGATGTTGCTCTCGGCCATCTGTTCGGCGCTCATCCGCGGGGTCAGACCGGTCGGGCGCAGCAGCGGCGTGAACCAGCTCAGCCGCTTGAACAGCTTGCGGATCCGCTGCTCCATGGCCTCGTCGAGCCAGTCGTACGGGAACGCGCCGTCGACCAGTACCGCGCCCGTGGCACGGTCCGGATTCCGGTCGGCCCAGTGCGCCGCGACGACTGCCCCGTAGGACCAGCCCACCAACACCGCCCGGTGCACGCCTCTGGCCGCCGAGACCGCATCGACGTCCCGGACGGCGGCCTCGAAGGAATAGTCCGCCGAACGCCGCGATTTGCCGCGGGCTCGCTCGTCGAAGGTGATGTGCCGGTAGCCGGGGCCGAGCTCGGCGATGACCCGCCGCCAATAGCCCTGAGTGGCGAACTGGCCATTGCAGTAGATCACGGGGATACCGGGACCGCCGGTGTCGGTGACCGCCAGGGCGGTATCGTCCACCGGCACCGTGCCGGTCCACTTCGAAGCGGGGGCCGGGTTGCTGTTCTTCGTCATGGCAACAACTCTCGGCGTCCAGCCTGACACCACCCTGACACCCGCCTGATACGGCGACTGACACCGTGTTCTGCCGCGGATGCGGTTGTGCTCAGCCCGGATCGCGCGCGTTCTCGACGGCTCTACGCGAGCGGCCGTCGGAACATCCGACTACCGCCGGCCCGCAGGGGCTTCAATACGCTCCGTCACCCCGGGCCACCACACCGAGCGTGCGCGCGATCAGCCGCAGGTCCATCCGCATGGACACGTTCTCCACGTAGGACAGATCGAGCCGCACGGCGTCTTCGAGCGGAAGGTCCGACCGGCCACTGACCTGCCACAAGCCGGTCAGCCCTGGCTTCACGAGCAGGCGTCGGCGCATCATGTGGTCGTAGGTGTCGACTTCCCGCCGGACCTGCGGTCGCGGCCCGACCACGCTCATGTCGCCACGCAGCACGTTGAGGAACTGCGGCAGCTCGTCGAGACTGTACTTGCGCAGGAATCGTCCGACCGGCGTGACCCGGGGATCGCCCTTCAGCTTGAAGAAGACCGGATTTCCACCCTGCTGTGCGATCAAAGCTTCGGCATATCGATCGGCATCGTCGTGCATACTGCGAAACTTGATCATGCGGAAGGGCAGGCCGTATCGGCCGATGCGTTCGGACAGGTAGAAGACCGGGCCGCGGCTGGTGGTCTTCACCGCGATCGCGATCACGAGGAACACCGGCAGCAGCAGTAGCAGGCACATCGTCGCGAAGACGATGTCGAAGGCCGTTTTGCTGACCGACCGAGCCCGCTCGTACTGCGGTTCGGCGATGTGCATCATCGGCATTCCCGCGACCTGCCGATTGGTGAGGCGGGATATGGCGATGTCGACCGCCCCCGGCGCCAGCATGAACTCGACTCCCAGGGCATCCAGTTCCCAGGCGAGCCTGCGCAACTCGGTCGGGCCGAGATGCCGGGTGGGACCGATGGCGACGGTGTCGGCGTGCGTGTGCAGGACCGCCCGCAGCACGGCGCTGTCGTCACCGACGACCGCGACCGTGCCGCCGGCGAACGCCAGCGGCGCATCCCCTGATTGCCCACCCGGTACGCAGGCGCCGACAACGTTGTACCCGGCACCCGGGTCTGTGGCGAACGCCGCGGATATCGCCGCGGCCGCTTCGGCCGTACCGACCACTAGTACGGCCGAACGATAGCGTCCCCGGCGGCGTGCCCTGGCAAGCTGGTGGCGCCACCACAGTCGTCCACCGACCACCGCGAGTACGCCCGCCGGAAATGCGATCGCGAGATACCCTCGGGCGAACTTGATTTCGAGTGCCAGTGACGTGAATGCCAGTACGCCGAACAGGTGCATCGTCGCCGACATCAGCCGCCGGAATTCCTCGACACCGCTGCCGACCAGCTGCGGCGCACGGCTGCCCGCACTACCGAGGATCGCGAACCAGCCGATGACCAGCGCGCCCGACACCATCGTGTAACCGACCCGATACGGCCCTTCCCAGGCCAGCGGCGGAGCGCCGCCCTCATTGAAACGGATCAGCTGCGCACTCCCCACAGCGATGGATACGGCGGCGAAATCGGTGATGGCGAGGCGGCGTACGTACTCCGATCGCCAGGCCTTACGGGTCGAGACGGTAACCGGGGTAACCGTGAGGGATCGTGGGATTTCGGCGGTCCCATGCCATTCCGGGACAGCCTTGGATTTCATCAAGAGACACCCCTCCTGGGGCAACGGTGGAATTGCTACCCGATCCGAGGATCGGCTGTCCCGGCAGCGTCCCGACCGCCTCTACCGAGCGCTTCCTCGGCACTTGATCGGCAAGTGTCACAACATTTCTCGCCGGTCAGAAAGTGTGCGCGAGGCAGCGTGATCGGGATGTTAACTGATGCGAATCCACCCAGCGACTCACTGTGATACGCGTTTGGAATAACGCCACGAATCTGAATATGGAATGTGCTCTATATCACAGTTAGTAACGCGGATATGTAATCCAGCCGATATTGCCGTCGGTACGCTGAAGATCGCAACAGGTGCGGTCGGTACCACGAATGACGTTCTCGTCGCGCGCATCTCGTGATACGCCGGGCAGCTTCTGCTTCGGGTGCCGCGACAGGCGTTCCGGCGGGCCGGGGCGTTTCGAGCAAAGGATCGGATCTGTGCGCTGTCGACTCTGTGACTCCGACAGGCTGTCCAGCATTCTGGACCTCGGCGCCACACCGCCGTGCGAATCGTTCCTCACCGCCGATCAGCTCGACCTGCCCGAGCCGACCTATCCCTTGCACCTCAGGGTGTGCGCCGACTGCCTGCTACTGCAGATTCCGGCGCTGATCACGCCGGAGGACACCTTCACCGAATACGCCTACTTCTCCTCCTACTCCGACAGCTGGGTCCGGCACGCGGGCGAGTTCGTCGACACCGCGACCGCACGGCTGGGGCTGGGCAGGAACTCCTTCGTGGTAGAGGTCGCCAGCAACGACGGCTACCTATTGCGCCACGTCGTCGACCGCGACATCCGATGCCTGGGCATCGAGCCATCGGCCAACGTCGGAGCAGCGGCTCGCGAGTCGGGCGTGCCCACCGAAACCGCCTTCCTCGACGAGAATTCCGCACGTCTCATCCGTGCCGAACACGGACCCGCGGATCTGGTGATCGCCAACAACGTCTACGCCCACATCCCGGATCTGCGCGGGTTCACTCGTGCGCTGCGCATCCTGCTGGCGGATGACGGCATGCTGACCATCGAAGTCCACCATGCGCTGAACTTGGTCGAGTTCGGTCAGTTCGACACCATCTACCATGAGCATTTCCAGTACTACACCGTGCTGTCGGCGCAGCGTGCGCTCGCTGTCGCCGGATTGACCGTGGTGGATGTCGATCGGCTGCCGACGCACGGCGGATCGATCCGGCTGTGGGTGCGCCCCGATGCCGCCGCGGAGGCGGTGAGCGACCGGGTGCGGCTGGTGCTCGACCTCGAGCGTGCCGCCGGACTGCACTCGGTGGCCGGCTACACATCGCTGCGGGAGCGCGCCGAGTCGGTGCGGCACGAGTTGCTTCGGTTCCTGCTCGACTGCAGGCACCAGCGGAAGCGCGTCGCCGGATACGGTGCACCGGGCAAGGGCAACACACTGCTCAACTACTGCGGGATCCGACCTGACCTGCTCGAGTACACCGTCGACCGCAACCCCTACAAACACGGCAGATTCACACCGGGAACGCGAATCCCGATCCACCCGCCCGCCCGGCTCGACGCTGATCGCCCGGACGTGATCGTGGTGCTGCCTTGGAATCTCGAGTCCGAGATCACCGCACAGCTGCGGCATGTCGCCGAGTGGGGCGGTCGGCTCGCCTATCCCTTGCCGGAGCTGCACGTGATCGACCCGGCGTTCCCGGCCAGCACCGTGCAGGCCGGAGCCGAGTCGAAAGGAAACCGGCGCTGATGAAAGTCGTCTTGTTCTGCGGTGGCTACGGCATGCGCATGCGCGGAGGCAGCGATGACATGGTGCCCAAGCCGCTGCAACTCGTCGGCCCCCGCCCCTTGCTCTGGCACGTGATGCGGTACTACGCGCACTACGGCCACACCGAGTTCATCTTGTGCCTCGGATACGGCGCCGAGCACATCAAGAATTTCTTCCTCACCTACCGGGAGTCGGCGTCCAACGACTTCGTGATCCGCAACGGCCGGGTCGAATTGCTCGGCAGCGATATCGATGACTGGACGATCACGTTGGTCGATACCGGCGTTGAGTCGGCCATCGGGGAGCGCCTGCGCCGGGTGCGCGAGCATCTCGGCGACGACGAGCACTTCCTGGCCAACTACGCCGACGTCCTCACCGACGCTCCCCTGGACGAGATGATCACCCAGTTCCACGCTTCGGGGGCGGCGGCATCTCTCATGGTGGTGCCGCCGCAATCGTCGTTCCACTGCGTGGACCTCAGTCCTACCGGCGAGGTCAAGGACATCGTTCCCGTGGCGAATATGCCATTGTGGGAGAACGGCGGCTACTTCGTGCTCGGCCGGGAGATCTTCGACCTGCTGCCACCCGGTGGAGATCTGGTGGAGGACGCCTGCGGAGCGCTCGCCGGCCAGGGCCGGTTGTTCGGCTACCGTCACGACGGATTCTGGAAGCCGGCGGATACATTCAAGGAACGCGCCGAGCTCGACGCGGCCTACCACAGCGGACACCGGCCATGGATGGTGTGGGAGCCGTGATCGCGCTGCTTCCCCCGCGGCCCGCCGAGATCGCCCTGCTCGGCGCGCACTGCGATGACATCCCGATCGGGATGGGCGCCACGCTGTTGTCGCTGACTCGCGCCCATCCGGGTATGCGGGTGCGCGCGCTGGTCCTCTCCGGTGCGGGCACCGAGCGCGAAGAGGAGGAACGGGCGGCGCTCACCGCCTTCTGCGCGGGACGGACACCGGAGTTGACGGTGCTCGACGTCCCGGACGGACGAGCACCGGCGCACTGGGATCGGATCAAGACGGCCGTAGCGGAGTTTCGCCGGGCGGGTGAACCGGACCTGGTGTTCGCCCCGCAACCGGGCGACGCGCACCAGGATCACCGCACGCTCGCGGAGCTGGTGCCGACCGAGTTCCGCGACCACCTGATCCTCGGCTACGAGATCCTCAAGGCGGAGGTCGACACACCGGCGCCGACCGTGTTCCACCCGGTCGACGCGGAGCTGGTCCAGCGGAAATCGCAACTGCTGCACCGGCATTACCCGTCCCAGACCGGTCGCGACTGGTTCGACGAAACCGCGTTCCTGGCCCTCGCGCGGATCCGCGGCGTGCAGTGCCGCACCGAGTACGCCGAAGCCTTCGTGGTGGACAAAGCCGTCATTCGATGGGAGAAGCAGTGACAACGATGCGAGTCCTGGTCACCGGGCATCAGGGATACCTCGGCACCGTCATGGTCCCGATACTGCGGGCCGCCGGGCACGAGGTCATCGGGCTCGACACCGGCTGGTTCGCCGACTGCCTGCTCGGCGAGTTCTCCGGTGACCCGGTGGGTCTGCGCCTCGATCTGCGATCGGTGGGGATCGAAGACCTTCGCGGCATCGATGCGGTCGTCCATCTCGCCGCGCTGTCCAATGATCCTTTGGGCGCGCTCGCGCCGGAAGTCACCCACGAGATCAACCATCGCGCCTCGGTGCGGCTGGCTCGGCTCGCGAAAGAAGCCGGTGTGTCCCGGTTCCTGTACGCCTCCACCTGCTCGGTGTACGGGGCCGCCGGAGACGAGCTGGTGACCGAGTCGGCGCCGCTGCGGCCGATCACCCCGTACGCCGAGTCGAAGGTGCGGGTCGAAGACGACGTCGCGGCGCTGGCCGACGACCACTTCGTTCCGGTGTTCCTGCGCAACGCCACCGCGTTCGGATTCTCGCCTCGCCCCCGCGCTGACATCGTGCTCAACAATCTCGTCGGTCACGCCGTCCTCACCGGTGTGGTCAAGGTGCTCTCCGACGGCACGCCCTGGCGGCCGCTGGTCCACGCCCGCGACATCGCGGCAGCCTTCGAACGCTGCCTCACCGCACCGGCATCGGCCGTCGCCGGCCGGGCGTTCAACATCGGGACCGAGCGAAACAACCTCACCGTTGCCGAGATCGCCGAGTCGGTGGTGGCCACCGTGCCGGGGTCGCGGCTGCTGGTCACCGGTGAGACCGGGGCCGACCCACGCTCCTACCGGGTCGACTTCTCCGCCGCTCGCGCGGTGCTCGGGTTCGAGGCGCAGTGGTCGGTGCCCGACGGCGCCGCCGAACTCTACCGGGAGTACACCGAACGCGGCCTCACCCAGGACGCCTTCTTCCAGCGATTCACGCGACTCACGTGGCTCCAGCGGCTGCGCGCGTCCGGCGCGCTGGACCCGCGGCTGTGTGCGGTCACCGCGCCGGCGACAGGGTAGCCCGCAGATGCTCCCATCGTCCCGCGTTCGCGTCGCGATCCGACACCACCGTCACCGGCAGGGGCCAGGCGATCGCCAAGTCCGGATCATCGAAGGCGACGCCGAGATCCTCGGCGGGATCGTGCGGCCGATCGATGCGGTAGCACACGTCGGCGGTGTCGGTGAGCGCTTGGAATCCGTGCAGGAATCCCGGCGGCACGTACAGGTGCCGGAACTCCTCGTCGTCGAGCCGGAACGCCTGCGTCCGGCCGAACGTCGGCGACGACGGCCGAATATCGACCAGCACGTCGTGCACCGCGCCGTGTGCGCAGCGGACCAGCTTGGCCTCGCCGCGCCCGGATCGGCCGTGCATGCCGCGCACCACCCCCCGGCGCGACCGGGACTGCGAGTCCTGCACAAAACTGGCGGAAATTCCCGGAATCCCCAGGTGGGAGTCGAATTCGGCGGCATCGAAGGTCCGGGTGAAAAGGCCCCGGTCGTCCCGGACGGGCGCTGGGATCAGCACCACCACGTCGGCCAGGTCGGTCTGCTCGATACGCACACCGGCATCGTGTCATGACCGGCCGCTGCCGCGCCTGCTCCGGCGCCGTTCTGCACACCGTCCTGGATCTCGGGACGGTGCCCGCAGCCGATGATTTCCCGCCCGCGGCGCGGCCGGTGACGCAGGCGGAGACCACGCATCCCCTGCGGATGGTGTGGTGTGCGCGATGCGAGCTGGCACAACTCGCCGAAGACGACACCGTGGCGTCCGAACCCCGTGGAGTGGAGCCGCAGGCCCTCCGTGATCAGGCCGCTGACGCGATTGCGCGGGTCGACGCGGCCGGCCTGCTGCGCGGCAACACGGTCATCGAATTCGGCAGTCCGCACGGTGGTTCGTGGCTGCCGCTGCTGGCCGAGCGTGGTTGCGCGGAAGCCGACGCGGCGCGGGCGGACCTGGTTCTGGACTGTTTCGGCATCATGCACGAACCCGACCAGCGGGCCGCCTTCGCCGCCCGCGCCGCGGCCGTCGCCCCGGACGGGTTGTTGCTGTTGCAGTACCACTCGCTCGCCGCCATCGTGGCACAGCGGCAGTGGAACGCGTTGCGCCACGGGCATTTCGCGTACTACTCCCTGCATGCACTGAGCCTGGCGCTCACGGCCGCGGGCATGGGCGTGACCACCGCGTGGGAGTTCGACCTCTACGGCGGGACGGTGCTGGTGGCAGCTCGGCGCGGCCCCGCCACGCCCGACCACACCGTGCGCGAGATCCTGTCCCGCGAACGAGAGCTCATCACCTCGGAATCGCTGCGCCTGCTACAGCGGTCCGTGGACGATCACGTGCGCGCGCTGCGGAACTGGCTGGTCGATGCGGCCGCAGCCGGGCAGCGTGTCTACGCCTACGGGGCCGCGTCCCGGGCGGTTGCCCTGCTGTCGCTGGCTGGTGCGCACCAGGGGCTCGTCGCCGGCGTCGCCGACGTCGCGCCCGCCAAGCAAGGATGCCGAATGCCCGGCACCGACATCCCGATCATCAGCCCACGGGAGCTGATCGCGGCAGCACCCGACCGGGTGCTGTTGACGCTGCCCGACCTGCTGGGTGAAGTGTCGTCCGGACTTCCGGAACTCGACGGTCGCTGGTTCCTCGACGATCCCCGCGGACCCAGAAAAGGAGGTGTGGATGACGGAACCCCCATCCTGTGACCCCATCCCGACAGACACACCCCCCGGCCAGCAGTTCACGAGCGAAGGACAGCCGTACCGATGAACACCACCCCTCGGATGCGCCGACACCGGCTGCACTGGCCGGCTTACTCGGTCGCACCGGCCACGGCGCTGATGATCGTGGCTGTCTTGCCGGTGTGCGGCGGCACCGCCGCTGTCTACGGCGCGAACTCGACGGTGTGATCGACGGTGGACGCTACCCGACAGAAGCAACCGCGATCGTGCTCAGCGGCCGACCGTGGCCCGCGCGCGCACCCGCAGCCGCGTCCCCAACGCCCGGACCAGGCGCAGATCACCGGCCAGCACGTCGGCCGGACGCACGAGATCCGGGTGATCGGTGCCCAGGCGATGATGGAATCGCAGCTGCTCGGTGAGCTTGCTACGGGTCGAGGTGCGACTGCACAGGTTGAACGAGGAGTTCCGCCACGCGGCGACGATGTCGCCGAGCCCGACGAAAGCGCCGCGGCTGCCGACCCGGGCGAACAGGTCCACATCCATCGGGAACACCAGGTCGCCGCGCAGTCCGCCGACGGCGTCGTAGTCGGTACGCCGGAACATGGCGGCCGCCGTGGGGCCGAAGTCGGCCGGTCCGCGACGCACGATCATCCGGGCCAGATGGCGGCTGCCGTGCCTGCCGACCAGCTGCGGCAGCCCCAGCCCCGTCTCGAGGATGTCGCCCGCCTCGTCGATCACGTCGAACCTGCCCGCGCACAACGCGATCGCGTCGTCGTCGAACTCCGCCGCCTGCGCGGTGAGGGCGCCGGGACGCAGGATGTCGTCGGCGCAGACCACCTTCACGAGGTCCCCGGTGGACTCCCGGATCGCCCGGTCCCAATTGGCGCCGATCGGCAGTACCCGATCGTTGCGCAGCACACGCACGCGCGGATCGCGCCGCGCTCGCGCGATGTCACCGGTGCGGTCGGTGCTCGCGTTGTCGAGGATCACGACTTCGAAATCGAGATCTTGGGCCAGCACCGAGTCCAGGGTCGCGGAAAGAGTTCGTTCCGCGTTGTAGGCCGGCACGCACACCGACAGTTTCCGCATCCCAAGCCGCCCCTTTGTCAGAATCGCGATCGGACATTGCCTCGTAATTGCCGAAACTATGCCACATTTCACCGCGAGTTGGCATCTGCATTCGGAATTCCCAGTGCTGGATATCGGTTACCGCACCTCTGCGCGACCAGGATGAATCCGGTGTGCAGCCTTATACTTTCCGGCCGTGAACGAGTTCGGCGGACGACTTCACGGTGCGGCGAACGGGACGAAGGGATCGGGTCATGACGAGTGCGTCCGGCGCGGTGAAGGTGCACATGACCGGATCGGAATGGTTCGGCGCCGCGCCCGGCGGCCTGGGCCGATATTTCACGGACTTGCACGGCGCTTTATCGGACATCCCAGGGATTTCGATGTCGGCCGCGGCATTCGGCCTGCCCGACCGGACGCATGCCGGAGCCCGATCCTGGGGGCCGGTCGGCGGGTCCACCCTGCGCCGCGCCCGCACCGCGTTCTGCGCTCGCGACGCATTGGACCCCGGCACGGTCGTGGATCGCCACTTCTGCCTCTACGGCCCGTGCGCCCGGGACCGGCGTGGTCGCCGGCTACCACTCGTCGTGCATTTCCACGGCCCGTGGGCAGCGGAAAGTCGAATGCACGGACAGCATCCCGTCGCAGCCTTCGCCAAATACCTCATCGAACGTATGCGATACGTTTGCGCGGATCGTTTCGTTGTGCTCTCGGAACACTTCCGCAACGTGCTGTGCGACGATTACCGCATCGCGCCCGATCGTATCGAGGTGATCGCGCCCGGGGTCGATCTCACACGGTTCCGCCCCGCCCCGGTCCCCGCGTCTGCGCCGGTCGTGCTCTGTGTGCGTCGGCTGGAGCGCCGGATGGGGATCGATGTGTTGCTGCGCGCCTGGCCCGCGGTGCTCGCCGAACACCCGGAGGCTCGTCTGGTCATCGTCGGAACCGGCAGCGCCGAGGCGGATCTCCGGCGCGGAGCCACCGAGGGTGGGCTCGACGGCAGTGTCGAGTTCACCGGCCGGATTCCCGACCATGAGCTGGCCGCCCGCTACACCTCCGCCGCACTCACGGTGGTGCCGACCATAGCCCTGGAGGGATTCGGCCTGATCGCCCTCGAGTCGCTCGCCGCGGGCCGGGCGCCGGTGGTCACCCGGTGCGGTGGTTTGCCCGACGCCGTGCAGGGCCTGGATCCGTCGCTGATCGTGCCGCCCGGCGACCCCACCGCGCTCGCGGCTCGGATCAGCGCGGCGATCGCGGGCTGTCGGCCCACACCGGCGCAATGCCGCGCCCACGCGGAGACTTTCAGCTGGCATGTCGCCGCCCGGCGGCACGCGGCGCTGTACCGGGAGCTCGCATGAGCGGACCCGCCGTCTTCCTCGGCCACACCGCCGCGCCCTCCGGGGCCGAATTGGCCACCCTGCGGCTGCTGCGCGCGCTGCGGACGCAGGGCACCGAAGTGGCGCTGGTGTGCACCGAGGACGGCCCGGTGCTGGCCCGCGCCCGCGACGCGGGGATCGAGACTCGTGTCGTGACAGGCCGATTCGACAGCCGGGCGATGACCACAGGATCCGGCCCGTTGCGGCTGATCACCGGGTTTCTCGCGCTGCTGCGGCTGGGCTGGACGGTCGGCGGAGCGGTCCGCGAGCTGCGCGCTCGGGTATTGGTCGCGGAGAGCAGCAAAGCGCTCGTGCTGGGGGCGGTCGCGGCCCGCCGCGCGCGGGTGCCGCTCGTCTGGCAGGTCCACGACCGGGTGTCCCGGGACTACTTCGGCTTGCTCCCGGCCACCATGATCCGGCTGCTGGCCGCCCTGGTCTGCCGGGGAGTGCTCGCCAACAGTCACGGCACCCGTGCCACGCTGCCCGCGCGTGTCCCGGCGGCCGTCGCCTATCCGGGCGTCGCCCTGCCTGCCGCACCGCCGTCGCCGCGCGGCCGCGTGGCCGCCGAGGCGGTCGTGGTCGTCGTGGGACGGCTGAGCCCTTGGAAGGGTCAGGACGTCTTCCTGCGAGCCCTGGCGGCGGTGCCGACCCCGCCATCCGCGGTGTACCTCGTCGGCGGGACGTTCTTCGATGAACAGCCGTTCCAGCAGTACCTGGAACGACTCGCCGACGAACTCGGTCTGGCCGTGACCTTCACCGGTCACGTCGACGACCCGGACCGGTACCTCGCCGAGGCCGACGTGCTCGTGCACTGCTCGGTACTGCCCGAGCCGTTCGGGCAGGTGGTCGTGGAGGGTATGGCCGCGGGCTGCGCGGTGATCGCGACGGTGCCCGGCGGCCCGGCCGAGATCATCGACGACGGGCGTACCGGCCGATTGGTGCCTGCCGGTGACGAAGCCGCCCTCACCACGGCTCTCACCGAACTGCTCGGCGATCCAGCCGCACGCGCCCGGATCGCCGCCGCGGGCGCCGACCGCGCGCGCGACTTCGACATCCGCGCCACGGCACATGTGGTCACCCGTTTTCTCGACGAGGTGGCGCCGCCGTGACCGAACCCGATTACCTGGCCACGCTCACCACCGACGTCTTCCCCCGGGTCGAACTGCCCCCGCGCCCCGGCGGGGTGCACCGGCGCGCCGACGGGGCGCGCGGGCCAGGAGGTGGTGGCGCGCACAGCAAGCCGAGCCGGTTCGAGGTGCTCGGCGACATCGCCCTGGTGAGTTTCGGCAGATACGGTCAGTACATCGTCACGGTCGTGACGGTGCCGTTGATCGCCCGGGTGCTCGGCGCCAACGGCCTCGGCCTGCTCGCCATCGGCATGTCGGCCTACTTCATCGGCTCGCTCGTCGTGGATCTGGGAGTCACGCAGTTCCTGTCCGCCCGCGTGCCGGAGATCAACGCGCGCAAGGACACTCGCTTGCGGGAGATCAACCAGCTGCGCGGCGACTATCTGGCCATCCGGCTCACCACGGCGACGCTGTTCGGTGTCGCGCTCGCCGTAGCCTCGGCCGTGCGCGTGCCGGAAGCAGCGCAGATGGTGCTGCTCGGGCTGTTCGTCGGTGGCTTCTGGTCCCTGTCGGAGGACTGGCTGCTGATCGGTGAGGGACGATTCGGCACCTCCACCGCGTATCAGACCATCGGCCGGCTGTGCTATCTCGGGCTGCTGGTCGGTTTGCTTCCCCAGCTACCGAACTCGCACATCGCCCTGCTGTGCTTACTGCTGTCCTCCGTGCCGACGGTGGCGTTGACCTGGTGGGACGCCTGGCGCCGGTACGGGTCGCCGACCCGTCCTCGCTACTACGGGGTCGTGCTGCGCCGCAGCGTGCCGGTGTTCGTCTCCCGATTGCTGGTCACCGGCTACGGTCAGGGCGCGGCGACGCTGTACTCGACCGTGCTCGACGCCGTCTCGCTGGGGCTGTACTCGGCGGGCGACCGCCTCGTGCGCGCGGTCCAATCACTGCTCGACGCCATCGGCTTCGCGCTGCTGCCACGGATGGCCCGGCGCGGCGACGATCGCGGGTTCTGGCGGCACAGTCTCCAGGCGCTGGCCGTGACGGTCGCCGTCGCCGCGCTCGCTTCGGTCGGCATCTGGCTGGCCGCGCCACTGCTCATCCGGCTGGTCTTCGGTACCGAGTTCGCCGCGTCCACCGGCCTGTTGCGGATCGAGGTGCTGATTCTGCCCGCCACGACGGTCACCTCCTTCATCACCACGGCCATCCTGCCGGTGCGCCAGGACACCACCGGCGTCCTGATCGGCGCGCTGCTGGGGACTCTGGTCGCCGCAGGCGCACTCGTGCTGACCGTGCGGACCCGCTCGGTACACACCCTGGTCTACGGCCTGCTGGTGGCCGAAATCACCGTCGCCAGCTGGCATCTGCTGCGGGTGCGCTTCCTGACGCGCCGCGACCGGGCCGAAGCCGACACCGTGCCCCTGCCGATCGTGCCCCGGAAGGAAATCCGAACATGAGAATCCTGTTCGTCGGCGACGACTGGCTCGGCAGCAACGCGCGTTCGCTGGCCGACGGCTTTCGTCAGGCCGGCCACGACGTGCTCGTGGTCGACTCCACACCGGTGACCCTTCCGGCCAGGCTGTCGCCGCCGTGGGTGTACGCGAAGGCGACCGGTCGGCGCGACCGGCGCACGGTCGAACGGGTACACGCCAGGATCGAACGAAACGCTGCCACATTCCGGCCCGAGATGCTGTTCGTGTTCAAGGGGATCCATCTGGACCAGCAGCGACTGCTCGACATCCCCGCCGCATTGCATGTGCACTACAGCCCCGACGACGTGTCCAATCCCGAGAACCTGACCGATGCCTACCTGGCCGCCGAACCCGGCTGGGACCTCATCGTCACCACCAAACAGCACAACGTGCCGGAGTTGCTGGCGCGTGGCGCCCGTGCCGCGCGCTTCGTGCTCAGCGCTTACGACCCGGCCTGGCATCATCCGGCGGCGCGCCGAGGCGCGGGTGATCATCTGGTCGGTTTCATCGGAGTGTGCCGACCCGACCGACGCGCCGAACTGGTGTCGCTGGCTCGCCGTTACGGACCGCGCCTGCTGGTCCGCGGCCCCGGCTGGCGCCGCGTTCCTGAGTTGCGCGCCACCCGCGCCGTCGTCGGCGGCGCGGTGTACGGTCCGGATTACTCCGCGGCGGTCGCCGAGGTGACAGCCAATCTGGTGCTGCTCAACTCCGCCAACCGCGACACCCACACCTGCCGTACCTTCGAGGTGCCCGCGGCCGGTGGATTGTTCGTCGGTGAACGCACCGGCGAACACGCCGAGCTGTTGCGCGACACCGTCGAGTGCTTCCTGTTCGACGGCACCGACGAACTGGTATCGATTCTCGATTGGGTGGCCGCCCACCCGGAGCGGGCGGCCGAGGTCGCGGCGGCCGGGCACCGGCGGATCACCGCCGCGGGGCATCGTTACGTGGATCGTGCCAGGCAGATCGTCGGCCTCGCCGCGGAGGTCGGGAACTGAACGCCTACACCGATATAGCCGCCGTCGCGGCCGCGCTGGTCACGGTCGCGACGGCCGCGCTGTGGGTTCCCGGCATCGCCCGCGTGTTCTTCATCGCGCAGGCCCTGTTCTGGTCGCTGTCCTACGTGGCGCGGCCGCTGGTGCTGCTCGCGGTGCGGCCCGACCCGCACTACGGCGACAACATCTCCGACCCCCGGCTGGCCGGACTGGGATACGACCGCGGGATCGGTCTGGTGCTCGACCACGTGGTGTTCGGCTTGTGGTGTTACGCGCTACTGGTCATCGGTTACGCGCTCTGGCGGCGGCGGCACCCCCCGAGCACCGTCCCGGCCGCGGTCGAAAACCCTGACGTGATCCCGACGCTGATCGTGCTCTATGCGCTCGGACTGTTGGGTCGGGCGGCATCGGTGGCCACCGGATCGCTGGGTGCGGCCGGTGAGGTCAGCAGCGGCAACCCCCTGCTCAGCTTCGTCGCCACATTCGCCGGGATCGCGGCGCTCGGGATGATCGTCTTCCTCCGGCCCGCACGGCCACAGACCACGGCCCTGGTGCTCGGCGCGCTGTTCGCGGGCGAGCTGTACTGGTCGTCGGCCGTGCAATCCAAGACACCGATCCTCGCCGCCGCACTCGCGCTGGCCGTGCGGTTTTCGATGCTCGGCTGGAACCGGCGCACCACGATCGGCGTGGCGCTGATCGGCGTGCTCGGCGTCGCCGGATTCGGCTGGCTGCAGTCGTTCAAGAACTCCGGCACGGCCGCGCTCGACGCCACCGTCGTCGACTCCCGCTACCCGGAGAACGTCCGGCCGTTCCTGAGTATCCTGCGTCGCTTCGACCTGCTCGAAGCCGCCACCGACGCCTACTTCGTCGGTCCAGGGGGCTGGCTGTCGCCCGGCGAGGTTCTCCACCACGCGAGCCTGAGCCTGATCCCGGCGCAGGTACTCGGTATCGAGAAGCTCCAATCCGGTACGGCCTGGGCGAACGACGTGCGTGGCGCGTCGGTGGACATGAGCACCGTGTCGGTGTCCCTCGCGGAGGGCAACGTGAACGAAGGCTATTTGCTCGGCGGCGAGGCAGGCGTGTTCGTCGCCGTCGTGTTCACCTTCGCGCTGCTGCTCGCGTGGGAGCGCTCACTGTATTCGCGGTTCTTCCCGGTCCTCGTGCTGGGGCTCGCGATCACCGGCGCCTCCACCCTGTTCGAACGCGGGATTCTCGGCAGTTTCGAGAATCTCGGCAAGTTCGCCCAGTCGGCCGTGCTCGCCTGGTTCGTCCATCTGATCGTCACGGAATTTCGCCGCCGCCCGACGCCGCTCCCGTCACCGGCGCACGCTTCAGCAGTTACGAAGACATGAGGTCGCAGTTCATGGGTTTGATCGATATCTGGCATATCGTCCGGCGGCGGTGGGTGCTGATCGCCGCCATCGCGCTGACCGTCACGGTGGCCGGCGCCTGGTACGCCTCGTCCCGCGCCGTGACGTACGTGGCCAGCAGCACGATGTACGTCTCGATGGCCACCGGCACCTCGGTCAACGACTCCTACCAGGGCGGCCTGGCGGCCCAGCAGCGCGTGCGGTCCTATCTCGAACTGGCCACCAGCGCCGCGGTAGCTGAGCGAGTCGTCCACGACCAAGGGCTGACGGAATCGCCGGACGAGTTCCGCGGCCGGATCACCGCCTCGTCGCCGCCCGCAAGCACGATCCTGGAGATCGCGGTCTCCGCGCCCACCGCGCAGCGGGCGCGTGATCTCACCGACGCCACGGTCGCTCAGTTCCGGGCTCTGGTCGACAGTCTCGAATCGATCGAAACAGGCGCTGCTCCCGCCGCCCGCGTCTCGGTCGTCGACCGTGCCCGGCTACCGGCCGCTCCGGCAGGCCCCGGCACGAGCCGGTTCGTCGCCATGGGCTTGTTCGGTGGACTGCTGCTCGGCTTCGCGGCCGCATTTCTGCGCGAACGCACCGACCGGCGTATTCGCACCAGTAGCAACCTCGCCGAGGTCGCGCCGGTCCCGGTGGTCGCCGCCTTCGACCACGGAGAATCCACCTCCGAGGCGGCCCGGCGACTGCGTAATCACCTGCGGGGCGCCCAGATCATCGAATGCACCAGCCTCACCGACCGATCACAATCAAAGGTGGCGAACACCCTGGCGCTGGCCTTCGCCGATGCCGGTCATCCGGTGATCCTCGTCGACGCCGACACCTCCGGCGACGGAAGCTCCGGCACGGTGCCCGGTCCAGGCCTCACGACGCTGCTGCGCGGCGGTGTACCGCTGGACCGGGCGATCACCGAGGACTGGGGCGGGACCGGGGTCGCGGTGCTGCCGATCGGGCACATCGAGCCGGATACGTCCGACCTGATCGCCTCGGAACACTTCGCCCATCTCATCGCCGATCTGCGCGAGCGCTATTACCGCGTGATCATCGAGACCGCACCGGTCAGTCGTGCCGCCGACGCGGTCGCCGTCGCGCCGTTGTCCGATGCCGTCCTCGGCGTCGCCGATCTCGGCAGCCTCACCGAACCGCAGCTGCGTACCGCCCTGACCGCGTTCGGCACGGCCGGGCCGACCGGCGTGGTCGGCTACCACGCGCCCGGATCGGCGGCGGACCGACTGGTGGGATGGTTGAGGGTATGAGCGACGACATTCTCCGGCGGCGCCGCTTGCTCGCCGCGACTTTGGGTGCGGCGGCAGTACTTCCGATCACCGCCGCTTGCACCACAGCCGAGCCGGACGACCCGCAGTTCCGGTCGCCCACCACCGATGCGCCCGCGGCACGTAACGTCCGGGACTTCGGAGCCGTCGGAGACGGTATCGCCGACGACACCAAGGCTTTGGCCGCAGCCGTGGCCAAGAACCCGGACGGGCCGCTGGTGCTCTACCTGCCCGCCGGGCACTACCGGGTCGAGTCGATGCCCGATCTGCCGGACTACGCCACGATTCTCGGTGACGGCGCCGACGTCACCACGATCGTCTACGCGGGCGAGGGCACGCTGGTGCGGCTGCGCAAGCGCAGCCGGGTCCGTTTCGCCAGGCTGGGCATCTACACCACAGGTCCCGGCTCGACGGCGGTCGACCTGTCGGAATGCTTTCGCTGCTCCTTCGACGCGGTGGTACTGCGCGGCAATCACCTCAGCGACAACCATCCGCGGTACCTGACCCAGCGCGGCGTCGTGTTGCGCGACAACACCGGCGGCACCGCCTTCATCAACTGCGACATCAACAATTTCGGGATCGGACTGACCACATCCTGTATCCAGAACTACGTCACCTCCTCGAAGTTCACCAGTAACCACACCGGCGTCCTCGGCACCGGCAACGACCACAACGCCGGGCTGGCACTCACCAACGTCGAATTCGTCTCCGACCAGAACCCGCTCACCACCGACCGGCACCTGCGGGTCGACGGCGCCGCCAACGACTGGTGGCTGACCAACGTGTGGTTCGAAGGAGCCGAGGTCGCCGTGTCGGTCGGCGAGAACGGGCGCGGCGGGCCGGCGCAGTTCGGCATGGTCAACGCGAAGGTCGCGGCCCGTTCGGTCGGGATCGAACTGAATTACTGCCGACAGCCGTATCTGGCGAACGTGATCTTCGACGCGGAGACGCAGCCGCCGGGCATCCCGGTGCGCGTGGATCCGGTCGGCTGTCCCGAAGGCACCGCGGTCGGATTGATCTCGGGGATCACCGACGACATTCCCGTCGAGACGTTTCCGGTCGGCTGGAACGTCATCGGCCGCAAGGGCATGCGCACTCCGCGCTTCACCGGCACCGTGGTGTCCCAAGCGAGCCCGCACGGCGCGGACGTGTTCCAGGCGCAGAGCAGCGACGGCGCCGTCCGCGCCGCGGTGACCGCCGATGGAACCTGGGTCTGCGAGCGCGCCGACAACGGTCCGGTGCTCAAGGCGCCCGACGGCGGCTACTGGCGGCTCACGGTCTCCGACGACGGAAAGCTCGGCACGGTCGCGCTCGGCAGGAAGCGTCCCGGCGGATGACCCGACGACAATACCGCCGTATCGAAGCGCAGCCGACCATCACCGGTCCCCTCGGAACGCCGGTGCGGTTGCGGCCGCCGCGCTTCGACGACTTCGCTGAGTGGCGGCGGATCCGGCTCCGTGATCGCGCGATCATGGAGCCCTACTGGGTCAGCTCGGATCAGGACTGGCCCGACCGCCACACCGCCCGCCACTGGGTGCGGGAATGCCTCGACAACTGGGCCGAGGCACGCGCCGTGCGGCGGGTGAGCATGGTCATCGAGGTGGCCGGCCGGTTCGCCGGACAGGTCGAACTTGCCTCGATCGACGCGGCGGCGGGCAGCGCCGAACTCGGCATCTGGATCAGCTCCGCGGTCGCGCGCGGCGGTATCGGCGCTCTCGCCCTGACCATGATGGCGGACTTCGGTTTCGACAATCTCGGCCTCATGCGAATCACCGCACCGATCGCACCCGGCAACATCGCCGCGGCCAAGGCCGCAGCCACGGCGGGCCTGCGGTACGAAGCCCGGATGACCGCCTATTTCGATGCCGGTGGCGCACGCCGCGACCACGAGCTGTGGGCGGTGACCCGCCCCGATCGGCCCGACCGCGGGTTCACCGCCGTCTACCTGGCCCGGCAGCGCATCCACCCGACGACGACACAACTGCCCGCCGCCCCCGCTGTCCCGCACGGGCCGCCCCGCGTGAGCATCGCAGCCGCGCGTCTGCGGTACCAGCTTTCCCGATTGCGCCGGGTGTTCAGGTGGTTACGGGGCAGCGCCGCCGTCGCCCTCTCCGACTCCGATGACCGCGCCGGGGTGCTGGTGCGGTCACGCCGTGTCTCCGACTTCCGGCAGCGCCGCGCGGCCCGTATCCGCAACCGGGCGACGCTGGCACGTGATCCGCACATGTCACCGGCCGCGTGGCTGCGCCGACATTCCCTGCGCCACTGGCTGGCCGAACTCGCCGAAGCCAGGGCAGGCCTGCGTTCCGGGCCAGGGCTGACGCTGACGATCCTCGACGACGGCCGCTTCGTCGGCGAAGCCCGGCTGCACGGGCTGGACATGTTCGATCGCAACATCCGGCTCAGCGTCTGGACCGACGCGTCGGCTCGCCCGGAAACCCGCGCGAGCGTGCTCCGCCTGCTGGTGCGCCATGCGACCGAACGGCTGGAGATTCTCCGCGTCGCCATCGCGATCCCGGTATCCGACGTCGCCGCAGCGGCTGCGGTCGCCGCGGCCGGGTTCGCCGAGGAGGGGCGGATGCGCGGGCACCTCGATGTCTTCGGACCCCGCGGCGATCACGACCTCTGGGCGTACAGTCATCCGGCCCGCACGGCTGCCCCGGATGACGCGCCGGTCCGTGGGGAGCCGGTCCCGTGACTTCGGCGACCGGGCGCGCCCCGGCGCAGGACCCCAACACCTCCGGCCGGTCCCGCGACCTCCTCGACGCCGGAGCGTATCCCCGTCCGACGCTTCACCGGCACCGGCCTGCTGTACGGCTTCCGCCGGTATCCTGCCCGCACCGCATACGGAGCACCAGATGACTCTGCACCCCGGCCTCCCACCGCACCACGGGTTCGCCCGCAGCAATGCGCTGCAGCGTCGGCTGCACGAGCTGGTGCCGGGCGGCGCTCACACCTACGCCCGCGGAGCCGATCAATACCCCGAGCAGATGGCGCCGATATTGGTGCGCGGCAACGGATGCCGAGTCTGGGATGCCGACGGCAACCAGTACGTCGAATACGGGATGGGACTGCGTTCGGTCACCCTCGGCCATGCCTTCGCACCGGTTCTCGACGCCGTGACGACCACGATCGCCGACGGAGTGAACTTCAGCAGGCCGACCGAGCTGGAGCTGCTCGCGGCCGAGGACTTCCTGGATCTGGTTCCTGGTGCGGACATGGTCAAGTTCGCCAAGAACGGCTCCGATGCCACGACCGCCGCCGTACGGCTGGCCAGGGCCGTGTCCGGTCGCCAGCGGATCGCCGTCTGCGAGCAGCCGTTCTTCTCGGTCGACGACTGGTTCATCGCTACGACACCGATGTCGGCGGGCATCCCCGCTCATGTCGGCGTCGAAACCGTCCGGTTTCCCTACAACGACGCCGACGCCCTCGCCGCGGTCCTGGCGGGCGACACCGTGGCCGCGGTCGTCATGGAGGCGGCCACCGCGACCGCGGAACCCGAGCCCGGCTATCTCCAAGCCGTGCGCGCCCTGTGCGACCGGCACGGCACCCTGCTGGTGTTCGACGAGATGATCACCGGATTTCGCTGGGCCGCGGGCGGCGCACAGTCCGTCTACGGCGTAACTCCCGACCTGTCCTGCTGGGGCAAGGCCATGGGTAACGGATTCCCCATATCGGCGCTTGCCGGACGGCGCGAGTACCTGGAGCGGGGCGGTCTGCGCACCGACGCCGACCGCGTGTTTCTGCTGTCCACCACGCACGGACCGGAAACCAGCGGGCTGGCGGCCTTCCGCGCGGTCGCCGCGGCCTACCGGACCGGCGACCCGATCGCCCGAATGGAAGCGGCCGGCGCCGCACTGGCGACCGGGTTCACCGCGCTGGCCACCGAACTCGGCATCGGCGATCACCTCCGGGTCCGCGGTCGCTCCTCCTGCCTGATCTTCGAAACCCTCGATTCCCACGGGAACCCGTGCCAGGCATTCCGCACATTGTTCCTGCAAGAACTGCTTCAACGCGGAGTACTCGGGCAATCCTTCGTCACCTCGGCGGCACACGACCACGACGCGATCGCCGCCACCCTGTCGGCTTGCGCGGCCGCGGCCCAGGTGTACCGGACCGCCCTCGAACGCGGCACCGTCGATGGACTGCTGCGCGGACGATCGGTCGCTCCCGCGATTCGCCGCACCGCCGCGCCGCGGCAGATCGAAACGAGCACATCTCGATGACCACACCTCGCATCGCCATCGTCCACGAACGGTTCACCGAATTCGGCGGATCCGAAGCCGTCGTGGGCGAGTTCGCCCGCACCTGGCCCGGCGCGGACATCTACGCCCCGATCGTCACGCCGGACGGAATCCGTCCGCCCGTCCGGCATGTCCACGACACCTGGCTCTCCCGTGCCCACACAGCGACCCGCGGTCGGCACGCCCCTCTGCTGCCGTTCGTTCCCCGCTCCCTACGTCGTATGCCTTTGCGGGACTATGACGCCGTGGTCGTCAGCCACCACTCGTTCGCCACTCAGGCCGCATTGGCCACCGACGCGCCCGTGATCGCCTATGTGCACAGCCCCGCGCGATGGGCCTGGGATCGAGAGTTTCGCATCCGCGAAGCAGGCGGACGGGCCGGTCAGTTCGCCCTCGGCGCCCTGGGCGCACTGGCCCGCCGCACCGAACTACGAGCCGCGCCGCGCCTGACCCGGGTGATCGCCAACTCGACCGCCGTCGCCGACCGGATCCGCGACTGGTGGGGCCTGACCGCCACCGTGATCAATCCCCCCGTCGATGTCGACCGTTTCACCCCCGATCCCACACGTGCCCGGGAGGACTTCTTTCTCTGCGCCGGTCGCCTCGTTCCCTACAAACGCGCCGATCTCGCCATACGAGCCGCGCAACTCGCCGGCGTACGGCTGGTCGTGCTGGGCGCCGGTCGTTTCCGGCCTCAGCTCGAAGCTCTCGCCGGACCCGAGACAACTTTTCTGGGCGCTACCTCTACCGACGTCCTGCGGGATATGTACCAACGCTGCCGCGCCCTGCTCATGCCCGGCGTGGAAGACTTCGGCATCGTCCCGGTCGAAGCCATGGCCTGCGGTACCCCGGTGATCGCCATCGGCGCGGGCGGCGCGCTCGACACGGTACGACCGGGCACGACCGGCGAACACATCGCTCCGGGCGCTGATCCGGACGTCGTCGCCCGCCTGGCCGCGGCAATGGCCGACTTCGACGCCACTCACTACGACCCGCGCATCGTCCGCGCCCACGCGGAAACGTTCGCACCACCCGTGTTTCGGGCACGGATGGCCGCGTACGTCGATCGGTAATCGGCCAGCGAAGTGCAGAACGCTGATTGCTCGGCGAGGGTGACATGCCTGGCGGCATGGTCGAGCGCGTCTGCTCCATGACCTCGTCGAGCCGGTCGTAACAACGGTTTCGAGGCGGTTCGGTGGCTGGCTCAGCCCAGATAGGGCTGCGTGCGTCCTTCGGAGTGGTGGCGCAAGCGGAGACGAACGGTTTCGTGGATCGGTTCGTGTCGGAGCTGTTCCGGGTGCAGGAACCGCACGTCGGTGGATTCGTCGCTGACCGTCAAGTGGCCGCCGACGACACGGGCGTAATAGGTGATGTTGAATTCCTGCCGCACTTCACCATCGGAATACGCGATGACATGCTCTGGATCGGTGTAGATGCCCAGGAGGCTGGTGATCTCGATGTCGAGGCCCGTTTCTTCTTTGGTCTCGCGAATCACACACTGCTCGAGGGTCTCGCCGATTTCCATGGTGCCGCCCGGTAGGGACCAGTTGCCGGAGTCGGCTCGCCGCTGCATGAGGATCGCCCCGGTGCCGTCGATGATCAGGGCGGAGCCACCGGGGACCAGGGTGTTCGCTCTCGGGGCGTGTGGATCTCGGTAGTAGTCGCGACGGGCGCTCATTCAGGTCAGCATTCCCCGGACTTCGGCAATCCGCCGATCCAACCGTGCCGAGTGTGCCGTCGCGGCGGCTGCCTCCGCCTCTCGGATGGTGGCGCGCGCTGCGTCGAGTTCACGCTTCTTCAGGAAAGACTCCGCGAGCCAGGTGCGATACAAGGCGACTTCACGAACTCGGTCGGCCGATAGTTGCCCGATCGCACGGGAGAGCAGGGGGCTCGCCTTGGTCGGTTCGCCCAGCTCCACGAAGCACCTGCCTGCCATCACGTCTATCTCGCTGCGGTCCATCCAGTACACCCATTCAGGCTCCGGAAGATCCGGTGACCTGCGCTCATACGACTCGTCGACCGCGTCGAGCGCTCGTTCGGCTCCCTCGCGATCACGCGAGCGTGCGCATGCCCAGGCCAGGCGATCCGTGAGCAAGGATCGGACTACTGGAGGTGCACCTGCCGCTCCCTTTACAGCGGTACGCGCGAGCAACGTTGCCTCGCTAGGATTTCCGACATTGGCGATTTGATAGCTCAGGCTCGACAGAAGTTGCGCGGTCAACACGCGGTCTCCGGCGTCGTCGGCGGCCGACGCGCCGCTCAGATACAGACGTTGTGCGTCGCCGTACCTACCTGCGTCGCTGGCTACCCACCCGGCGAGTTGTGCGAGTTCACCCGCGACTGTCAACAGCCGCTTGCCCACTCGTTCGGAATAGCTGCATTCCGCGATGACTTTTCGCGCGCTTTCGAACTCCCGCAATACCAGCGGGAACAAGTCCTCGCCGCCCACCTTGTCATCCAGATGTCGCAGCTCGACCACACGCCGTTCCATTTCGGTCGCCAGTGCATTCCCGATGCGCCGACCAGTGGAGGAATGCGTCTTGGGTGCGGAATCGCCCACCAGCCATTCGTGTGCGACTCGGACCGGGTCCGGTGACGGTGCCATGAGAGCGCTTATCGGAATGTTCAGTGCTCGCGAGTAGCCGAGGATGTGCTCTTGCTTCACGTCGCGCTGCCCGTGCTCCAACATTCCGAGCAGCGACTTACTGTAGTTGATCTTCGCCGCGAGTGCGGCAAGGCTGACGCCTCGGCTCAGCCGGGCCGTTCTGAGCAGAAATCCAGGATTCTCCATCGAGCCGACGCACCCCCGCTTCTGTGGACGCTTGTGGACTGCAAACCGATTCCGCGCCTGATCTATTCATTCGAGACTACTACGCAGCGCCTTGTGGAGGCCGGTCCGAATCGTGTGTGAGTTGGGGGTTGCAGATGGAAACGCGTGGAGATACACCGTGGTCGCGGTGCCGGTTCTACCGGCGGGAGTGCGATCTGCCCGCTGTGGTCGACCCGCCGGAACTCGGGCGGATCGTCATGCGAGCGGGGTCGGTGTGGGCGATGACGATGCCCATTCGCCTGGGGCAGGCGGTGAAGGCGCACATGCAGAACAGAAGCGTCCCGTTGGGGCCGATTGTGGGACATCCGCGTTCGGGCCGCTGGACCTTCCTCATCCAGCCCGATCTGCCCGATGACGTGCGGTTGTTCGCCGAACTGTTCCGACTGGACGTGGCGGTCGCGCGGACGGGAGCCACGATCGCGCTGCCTTCGCCAACCGCTGCGGTAGGCGCAATCAGGTACTGGATAGTGCCGCCACGCAACGCCTTCCGCCCGTCAGGCAGGTTCGTAGTCGAAGCCGTCCGGGCCTGGGCAGACCAGATGCCGCATACTCGGCACAGGCGGGGAACAACTCGTGTCGGATGACGAATTGCGCGCTCGGCGGTTCCTCCGTGTCGATGAGTTGCGGTTCCGGCGCGCGCATGACAACCCACACTGGCCGGTATCCAGCCCCGCGAATGCCAGAAAGGCGCTGGAGCTGCACTACGAATGCGACTACTCATCGTGCGCGACGCTCGTCGCGGCGGTGATAGCCAGCCGCGACGACTACCGATACTTCCGCCGCACCGAAACGAACGCCGCCGAAGTCGGGAGCGATTGCGCGACATCCACACCGGGATCGGGTGGGTGATGTGTGGCGATTCATCCATGAACCCATCGAACGACGTTCACGTGAGCGTATTCCTACACGGACTGCGAATGGATTACGCCGCATGCGCCACGGCAGCGATGACCTTCGCGCGGGAATGGCGGCATACCCATTACCCCGACGCGGTGGAGCTCCTCCCGGACGGCGCACACGGCTTGCCCCGCCTCCCTTGTGAACGCTTGTATTGCTATCGTTCGCGCCCTGCTAGCGGCAACGAGTGAGCGCGAGCCGGTGAGATCAGCTAACGTAGCGCATCATTTCGACGGCTTCGGTCATGGCGTAGCGTTTCTCAAGGATGTTCAGCAGTTCGTCTACCGATTGGGGCGGGTTGCGGTACCGCAGGCTCAGGCTCGTCAATGCGCGAAGTGCTGTCTCAGGGGCAGTCGAGACCGTGTCCGCCGCGAATGGCGCTGGTTCGATCACCTGAATGTGACTCGGCACCCGGGTATCCGGGAAATCCTTCACATTGCTGGTGATGATCGCGCCTGCTCCGCCGACTACGGCGGCGGCGAGCACGTGCTCATCGTCGGGATCGGGAAGCCCGAAGGTTCCCTCATGAGGTTCCCAGTTCCGCACCAAGGCATCGTCGAACGCTGCTCGCATCGCTGCGACGAGACGCTGTGCCCGCCGCTCGGCTTCGCCTTGAACCTCGCCCTGCTCAACGAGTTTGGCCGTTTCGGTGTACTCGACCTCTTCGAGGATCCGGTCCGACCATAGCGGCCGGTACAAGCTCTCCACGGCGAGCGACAGCAGGAAGTCCCGCTGCAAGCTGGGATAGAGCACACAGGTGTCGAGCACTACCGCGAACACACGGTGATTCTCTCAGTTCTGCGCTCGTCGCCGCGCCGCCACAGCACGGCGTGCCTCCTTCAGCCGCGCTCGCACCGCGTCGGGATCGTCCTCGGCGTCGATATCGACGGTGCTCGCTGCGATCGCCTCGTACTGCCTTACCTTGCGCGCTTCCTGGTACTCCAGTACGTCGTCCAGCCGCAGACGGTGACGGGAACCGATGCGCTCGGCAGGCAGTTCACCGCGCTCGATCAGTTTGATGACCGTCGGCCGGCTGACGCCCAGCAGGTCGGCCGCTTGCTGCGAGGTCAGTGTCATGCTGCGCGGCGCGACAGTCACGGCTTTACCCGCCTGCATCGCCGTGACCACCTGCACCAGTGCCTCGTGTACTTCGGGTGGGAGTTCTATCCGATCGCTTTCGCTCGCACCGACCAGCGCATAGCGCACTGAGGGACCCGGACCCTGCGAGATGGCGTGCGCGATCAGGAAGTCCAGCAGTGAAGGCAATGTTTCAGTGTGTTCCGGCACGAACGTCCGCGCTTCGATCGCCGTGGTCATGTCTGCGCCTCCATTCGCACATCAAGCGAAAATTCCGCAAGATGTTTCGAATCTTTCGAATAAGCATCGCACGGCTTCCGTGCGATGTCGAGAGAGGTGGTGGACACAGTTCGGCAACTGCTCGTGTTGCGCCGTGCTCGGTCGCCTCGATCAGCGGAAGCGTGTGAGTGCGCGGCACGGAGAAGGGGCGGGCACGTCTCCTCGGAGGAACGACGTCGGCGGCACGCCCATCAGGCTGCGGAAATCGGCTGTCATGTGGGACTGGTCGTAGTAGCCGGTTCCTGCCGCGATGTCGGCCCACGGTGTGTCTTCGGCTCGGGACAAGACGCGCCGGACGCGGTCGATGCGGGCGAAGTGTTTGGGGGAGACGCCGATTCCGGTGGTGAACAGGTTGCGGAGCTGGCGTTCGCTGACGGAGAGGCGTGTGGCGAGTTCCGGGACGGGGAGCGGGTGGGCGGCGGCGATGGTGGCTACGGCGGTGGCGAGCAGTCGGCGGTGGGCGCGCTGGGCCGGGTCGTCGGGGATGCGGCGCGGCAGTTCGTTCTCGAGGTACGGCACGACCTCGTCGTGCTCGAGTTCGATCAGCTCGGCGGCGAGGTGCGCGACCGGGCCGGGCAGGTCGTCCAGTCGCGCGACGCGATCGGTGAGGTCCGCCGCAGGGACTCCGAGCAGCGCGGGGACGGCGCCCGGCGCGAGTCGAAGGCGCACACAGCCTGCGGGTTTGCTCGCGCGCGAGTAGCTCGCCTTGGTCTGCGGGCCGACGACGAGCGCGGCGCGGGTGGCTCCGGTATCCCCGTGTTCGGCGCGCAGCACGATCGTGGTGGCCGTGTGCGGAATGTGCGCGAACGGCTCGGAGAGGTCGAGCACGGTGGGGATGCGGCCGAGTTCGACCAGCCACGGCCGCAGCGACTCCGGTGCGGGCTCGGACGTCTCGACCAGATCGGCGGTCACGACGCGCGGCAGGGTGATCACCGAATCCACTGTAGGCAGTCGCGGCCACGCCAGGTGTGCCGGAATTTCCTAGAGACCTGCGCGAACGCCCGGCACCGTGGTCCACATGATCGTGATCACGGGTGCGACCGGCACCATCGGCAGTGAAATCGTCCGGCAGTTGAGCGAGCGGGGGATATCGGTTCGCGCCGTCACCCGGAACCCGGACCGGGCGGAGGTGCCCGCAGGCGTCGAAGTGGTGCGCGGCGATTACACCGACCTCGCGTCCATGGCGAAGGCGATGGCCGGTGCGGAGGCCGTGTTCGTCGTCGGCGTGCTGGGCCCGGAATATGTGGAGGCCGATCGGGCGCTGATCGCCACTGCGCGGGATGCGAAAGTTGCCAGGATCGTGAAACTTTCCGCCATCGGCACCGGCGATGCCGGTCTCGGCCGGGTCGGAACCTGGCATTTGCCCGGTGAGCAAGCCGCACGCGAGAGCGGAGTCGACTGGACGATTCTGCGTCCCAGCTCTTTTGCCTCCAACACCTTGAGCTGGGCCGCCGCGATTCGTGCCGGGCAGCCGGTGCCGAATATGACCGGCTTCGCCGCACAAGGTGTGATCGATCCCCGTGACGTTGCCGGTGTCGCTGCCGAAGCGCTGGTTTCCGCCGAGCACGCGGGCCGGATCTACACCCTCACCGGGCCGGAATTGCTCACCACGCACGATTTGGCCGCCACTTTGGCTACGGTGACCGGCCGCACGGTGGAGGTTGCGGACATTCCGGAAAACGAAGCGCGGCAACATATGCTGGCGTCCGGAATGTCCGCCGAATTCGCGGACGGTGCGCTTGCGGGGCAAGCCTATGTGCGTGCGGGACATAACGCGATCGTCACCGACGACGTGCGGCGGATACTCGGGCGGGCGCGAACTTTCGCCGAATGGGCTGCAGACAATGTGCGGGCATTCGATGCCGCGGTGCGCACGTCATAGGGTATATGTGATTGGCCTCACATCGAATTGCCGAACGCTGCCTGCTCGGCAAGGGTGACATGACTGGCCGCGTGGTCAGTGCGTTTACACGAAAAGGGGATTCGGATGCGTCGACGGGTCATGACGGTCTTGGTCGCGCTCGTAGCGGGAGGTTCGGCAGCGGCGTTCGGCGGGGCGAGTGCCTCGGCGGTCGCGGTGAATCCGTTCCCCGGCGGCACGGAGGTCTACTTCGACAACGGTGAATCCGCGGCGATCGCGAACCTGAACCTCGGACCGGCGCTGAGCCAGGTAGCCGTCGCATGGTCGCCCGGAGCGAAAGCGCTGCTCGGCGACGGGATCACCGAGCACGCCCGATGGGCCACCGAAACCCCGACCGGAGGGGTGTCGATCGAGGTCTACGGGGCATTCATCCAACCCTCGCTGGTCACGGTCACCACGCTGCGCGGCTGAGCTTTTTCGTTTCGGAATTCGGTGTGCCAGAGGTATGCTCGCCCATGGCGTTATGCGCATGAGACCTCCTGGCGGATGCCCGGACGGGACGACACTACGTGTGCCGTCCCGTCCGGTGTTTCATCATCGTGCTCGGTTGCCCGCGGTTTCCGGGAACGCGTCCTGGGCGGCCATTTCCTGAGCGATCGCCGTCGCGAAGGCGTCCACGTCGGCCTCGGTGGTGTCGAACGAGCACATCCAACGGACCTCGCCCGTGCGCTCGTCCCAGGTGTGGAAGCGGAAGCGTTTCTGCAGCCGCTCGGTGACCTCCCGAGGCAGTATGGCGAAGACGGCGTTGGCCTGGACCGGCCGTACGATCTCGACACCCGGCACCCGGGCGACGGCCGTGGCCAGCCGGGCCGCCATCGCGTTGGCGTGCCGCGCGTTGCGTAGCCACAGGTCACCTTCCAGCAGCGCGACGAACTGCGCCGACACGTACCGCATCTTGGAGGCCAGCTGCAACGCGGCCTTGCGCAGGTACTGCACGCCGCGCACCGCGTCCGGGTCGAGCACCACGATCGCCTCACCGAGCATCAGGCCGTTCTTGGTGCCGCCGAACGACAGCACGTCCACCCCGGCGTCAGTGGTGAACGCGCGCGGCGGCAGGTCGAGCGCGGCGGCCGCATTGGCCAGCCGGGCGCCGTCCACGTGCAGCAGCATGCCGCGCTCACGCGCCAGCGCGCCGATCGCCGCGATCTCACCGGGCGTGTAGAGGGTGCCGAGTTCGGTGTTCTGGGTGATGGAGACGACCTTGGGCTGGGCGTGGTGCTGATCGCCGAAGCCCCATGCGTACCGGTCGAGCAACTCCGTCGTCAGCTTGCCGTCCGGAGTGGGCACCGGGATCACTTTCAGCCCGGCCACCTTCTCGGGTGCGCCGCACTCGTCCAGGTGGATGTGCGCGGACTCCGGGCAGATCACGGCGCTCCACCGGTCGCACATCGCCTGCAACCCGACCACATTCGCGCCGCTGCCGTTGAAGACCGGATAGACCTCGGCACGCTCGCCGAAATGCCCTTTGATCAGCTCGCGTAGCCGGGCGGTGTGGACGTCCTCGCCGTAGGCCGGCTGATGTCCCTTGTTGGCGGCGGCCAGCGCCGCCATGATCTCCGGGTGTACGGAGGCGTTGTTGTCGCTGGCGAATCCGCGTAGCGGCTCGCTCTCGGTAGCGCTGTCGCTCACCGGTCCTCCTCGGTCGACACGGGGAACGCGCCGTTCTCGTCGTGAACCACCACCTCGCCCCGACGGTCGATCACGTCGAGGTGGCGTCCTGCCCGGGCGTCATGGGGAACTATTCGCGATCGGCAGATTCGACCGGACATCGGGTCACGGCTGACGGGCGTCCGTGGTGGTATGGGCGGTCACATCGCTCATGACTCTCGGCAGACGTCGGGACCGACCATCGAGCGACGAGATCGTATAACGTCGGGCGTGGACATCGCTCCCGCAATGACTTGGGAGGCCCTATGGATCCCATGGCATGGGCCTGTTGGTCTAGGATGACATTATTCGAACGTGCGTTCGATAGCTTGCAGGTTGGAGGAGGTAAGTGACGAACCCGCATGCACCCACGGACAGCGTAACCGACAGCTCCCTGACTTGGGATGATGGTGAACGCGCCGCGCTCGTATCTCTAATGCGGCTGAAGCCAAAGAATGGAGACTGGTCGTGCCTGACCGAGGAAGTAATTCAACATGGCGGGGCGAGGGCGCTCTGGGATGCCATCCATCCCCGAGATCTATTCGGTGAATCAGACAACCCTGATTTCTTGGAAGCGGCGCGAAGTGACATCGAGGTATGGAAGCGTGGTCCTTTCGAGTTCCATACGTTCCGCGATAATTCCTACCCTCCGCAACTGCGCACGGTCCGGCAGATGCCGCCCGTAGTCTTCACGCACGGATTGCTGCTCGACCACGATGACGGCGTGTGTGTCGTAGGCTCTCGTCGATCTTCCGATGGTGGTGTCCGTTTTGCAGAAGAGGTTGCCCGCAGCCTGGTTGCGCGCGATATTTCTGTCGTGGCCGGACTGGCTGAGGGGATTGATACGGCGGCGCACAGAGCAGCGCTCGATTCAGGCGGTCGAACGGTCGCCGTGCTAGGCAACGGTCTCAACCATGTGTACCCGCGATCCAATCGTGAGCTACAGCGAGAAATCTCGGAGCGGGGTATGTTGCTGACGCATTTCCTGCCTGAATACTCACCCACGAGATATTCATTCCTGGCAAGAAATGTAATTATGAGTGCCTACGGAGTGGCGACGGTGATCGTCGAAGCCGGAGAGCACAGTGGAACTCGTACGCAGGCGCGGGAAGCGGTTGCGCACGGCAGGCCGGTGATCCTGAATGCTACGGTTGCCGAATCGACCGAGTGGGCGCGGCAACTTCGTGGAAAACCGGGTGTCTACGTTGCCGATTCTCCATACGAAGTAGCGCAGCATATCGATACGATTCTGGGACACCGTGCGCTGGTCCGAAACTGGCTGCACAACGATCGATGAGATCCATCAGCCCTGCGGCCAACGTGCTGAGACAGGTTGTCCAAGAGCGTGTCGGGACCACCTTCCACAATACCTACGTGCCGGGGACACCTGGAATATGCCGGGTGTGCCGTGGCCCGGCGGCCAATGCCGATTACTGTGGACCATGCCGAGAACATCGTACAGTGTATGGAAGTCTTCTTGCCGATAAGACGATTTTGTTGACGTACGCGCAGGGTAACCTGCCGGGAGGCAAGCATCAGTCGGCTCACGAAGTACGTGCGTATAAAGAGGGCGTCGACCTGTGTCGGGAAAACCTTCAGCTTGTGATAAGGGCGGCAGTCACCCTTCATCATAGATGCATTGCTGCGGACCTCGGCTGGCGCTGGGATTCGTTGACGTTCGTTCCCTCGCACCAGCGAAATGGACGGGAGCATCCTGTATCGACCCTCGCCAACGCTGTACTGACGAAGCTGACTTCGCCGCCGATTCTGCCCACAAAATTTTTGCTCGATACCGGGCCTGGCGCTGACGTGCGGCATGCACTTGTGAATGACCGGTTTATCGTACCGGACAGGTATCGTTCGGTGGTGGAAGGTAAGAACGTGCTCATCGTCGATGACACGTGGACAACTGGTGCAAGTATGCAAGGGGCCGCGATCGCTGTGAAGGATGCGGGCGCGCGTACCGTGACGGCCTTATGTTTCGATCGATGGCTGCGCTGGGACTGGTCTGAGCATGCGCAACTGCTGAAAACACTCCGAAATCACTATGACCCTCTTCCTTGCCCGATCAACGGGAATATATGTTCGGCGGCCGCCCAGTTTGTGGTGGCTCCGGCGAGCGAATGATTCACCGAGTCAACTGCATTGCCGAGTAGGTTGCTCATGACGCCCCGGACGACACGACGCGTGCCGCCCCGTCAGGTGCGCTCGTCAGTTCGCTGTCGAGCGGAAGCCACGCAACCGCAGGCTGTTGCTGACCACGAAGACCGAGGAGAACGCCATCGCGGCGCCCGCGAGCATCGGGTTCAGCAATCCCGCCATGGCCAGCGGGATCGCGGCCACGTTGTAGGCGAAGGCCCAGAACAGGTTGCCTTTGATCGTCGTGAGGGTGCGGCGGGACAGGCGGATCGCGTCCGCCGCCGCCCGCAGGTCGCCGCGGACCAAGGTCAGATCGCCCGCCTCGATGGCCACGTCGGTGCCGGTGCCCATGGCCAGGCCCAGGTCGGCCTGGGCCAGCGCCGCGGCGTCGTTCACGCCGTCGCCGACCATCGCGACCACTTTGCCCTCGGCCTGCAACCGCTTGACGGTGTCGACCTTGTCCTGCGGCAGCACCTCCGCGATCACCTCATCGATGCCGACTTGTGCGGCGATCGCGCCGGCGGCGGCCCGGTTGTCGCCGGTCAGCATGATCGGGGTGAGCCCGAGGGCGCGCAGCTGGGAAATCGCCTCGGCCGAGGTGGGTTTCACCGCGTCGGCCACCACGAGCACGCCGCGCGCCTCGCCGTCCCAGCCGACCGCGACGGCGGTCTTTCCTTCGGCTTCGGCCGCGCGCATCGCCCGGGTCAGGTCGTCGTCGAGATGCTGTGACCAGTCGGCGAGCAGCCGCGCGCGGCCGACGACCACCGCGTGCCCGTCAATCGTCCCCTGCACGCCCAGGCCCTCGACGTTCGCGAAATCCTCGACCGGCTTCAGCTCACCCACCCGTTCGCGGGCGCCCTTGGCGATAGCCTGGGCGATCGGGTGCTCGGAGGCATCCTCCAGCGCTCCGGCCAGTTCCAGAATCCGTTCGACCTGCTCGCCCTCGGCGGCGACGACATCGAGCAGCGTCATCTTGCCCGCGGTGACGGTGCCGGTCTTGTCCAGCACGATCGTGTCCACCCGCCGGGTCGACTCCAGCACCTCGGGACCCTTGATCAGGATGCCCAGCTGCGCGCCGCGTCCCGTGCCGACCATCAGCGCGGTCGGCGTGGCCAGTCCGAGCGCGCACGGGCAGGCGATGATCAGCACCGCCACCGCCGCGGTGAACGCCGCGGCCACCGAACCGCCGGTGCCGAGCCAGAATCCGAGCGTCGCGACCGACAGCGCGATGACGATCGGCACGAAGATCCCGGAGATCCGATCGGCCAGCCGTTGCGCCTGCGCCTTGCCGGTCTGCGCGTCCTCGACGAGCTTCGCCATCTGCGCCAGCTGTGTGTCGGAACCGATCCTGGTGGCGCGCACCACGATCCGGCCGCCCACGTTGACGGTCGCGCCGACCACGGCGTCGTCCGTGCCGACCTCCACCGGGACGGACTCACCGGTGAGCATCGAGGCGTCGACGGCCGAGGAACCTTCCACCACGACGCCGTCGGTGGCGATCTTCTCGCCCGGCCGCACCACGAACCGGTCGCCGACCGTCAGCTGCTCCACGGGAATGCGCACCTCGGTTCCGTTGCGCAGAACCGAGACCTCCTTGGCCCCCAGCTCGAGCAAGGCCCGTAGCGCCGCACCCGCCCGCCGTTTGGCGCGCGCCTCGAAGAAGCGCCCGGCCAGGATGAACGTGGTGACACCCGCCGCGGCCTCCAGGTAGATGCTGCCGGTGCCGTCCATCCGCGAGATGGTGAACTCGAACGGGTGCGTCATGCCCGGCCTGCCCGCGGTGCCCCAGAACAAGGCGTACAGCGACCAGCCCAGTGCGGCCAGCGTCCCCATCGAGATCAGGGTGTCCATGGTCGCGGCGCCGTGGCGCAGATTGGTCCACGCCGCGCGGTGGAACGGCAGCGCGCCCCACACCACGACCGGCGCGGCCAAGGTCAGCGACAGCCACTGCCAGTTGGTGAACTGCAAGGCCGGGATCATCGCCATGGCGATCACCGGCACCGACAGCGCCACAGAGATCAGCAGTCGGGTACGCAGGCTCGCCGCGGGATCTTCCTCGGCGGCGATTTCTTGCGGCTTCGGGGGCGCGGGCAGGACGGCGGTGTAGCCCGCTTGTTCGACGGTGGCTATCAGGTCGTCCGGCGACACGTCACCGGTGACGTCCACCCGGGCCTTCTCGGTGGCGTAGTTCACGGTCGCGGTGACGCCGTCGAGCTTGTTGAGTTTCTTCTCGATCCGGGCGGCGCAGGACGCGCAGGTCATTCCACCGATCACGAGTTCGACCTGCCCGGAGGGCGGCGGTTGTGTCGCGGTGGTCATCGTGGGTGCTCCGTTCTGTGCGGCGGTCGGCGGGTCAGTGCACGTGGCCGTCCGGCGCCTGCTGCTGACCAGTGTGTTCGTTGTGGCTCGAGGCGTCTACGGCGGGGGTACCCGGCGCGACGGCCAAGGTGAATTCGGCGGTGCGGACCACGCCCTCGTGTTGGAAGTCGAGGAACAGGCGGTAGTCGCCCGCGCTCGGCGCCGTGACGGCGAAGGTGATGCCCGGTCCGGCCGCGGTCACGCCGTCGCCGGGGTGGCCTTCCGGATGGACGTGCAGATAGCCCAGGTCGGCGGCGCGCAGGGCCACCAGATGGCCGTAAGCGCCGAGGTAGGGCTGTAGGTCGGTCACCGGCTTGCCCGCGCGGCTCACCGACAGCGTCACCTTGGAAGCCCGACCCGGAACTGCGGCGCCGTCCAGCGTGACGGTGTAGTCGCCGACGTTGGTGGTGGAGGTCGCCGCGGGCAGCTGCTGGGGGTCGTAGACGCCCGCCACCAGCAGGTTCGCGCCGAGTGTCAGGTTCTCGCCGCCCTGCGGAGTGAAGTCGGCGAACACGCGATAGTCACCGGCGCGGCTGAGGTCGAGTGGGACGCTCCAGGTCCCGTCGGCGCCGAGCACCGGGTGCACGTGCTGGAAGGCGGCCATGTCCCGGCGCACGACGATCAGGTGCAGATCCTTCTCGTGGCTGCGCACGTAGCGGGTGACGGGCTTTCCGTCCCGGTCGAGGATGGTGAAGCGCAGCGGTACGTTCGCCGCGGCGGTGGCTCGGGTGGTGTCCAGCCGCAAGGTGTAGCCGCGGTCGGTCGCCACTATTCCTCCAGGTAGTGCGTGGTCCTCGCCTTGGGCGGTGCCGTGTGCGTTCGAGTCGTGGGCGGCGGGTTCGGTGGGCTCCGGCCCGATGGTCGCACCGGCCGCGAGGGCGATCCCGAAGACCGCGGCGAGGCCGAGGGCGAAACCGCCGAATTTGATGGTCGCGTTCATCGGAGTACTCCGTCCGTCAGCAGGCGACCGCGTAGCCGGCGCGGACCACCGCGGCGGCGAGTTCGGCGCGTTCGATCGGGGTCGCGCTCTCGACGGTCACCAGTCCGTCGGCGAGGTCGACGGCCACCGACTCGACGCCGGAGATGCGGCCGATCTCGGTGCGGACCGATGCGGCGCAGCCGCCGCAGGTCATGCCGGTGACGGTCACGGCGGTGGTGCTCATGGTCGGTGTCCTCCTGCTGGTTCGTCTGCTTCTCGATTTCTACCCTACCCCCCTAGGGTATCAAGATGTCAAGTCCCCGCGCAGACGAAAGCCCGGCCCGCGACGAGTCGCGGACCGGGCTGTGTGGGTCGGGATCAGCGGTAGGTCACCAGCGCGACGGCGGGTGCCGAGACCACTTGCACATCGGCCGAGTCCGATACCTTGACGTGTAGGAATCCGCCCTCGATCGCGATGTGGACGTCGTCGACGGTGCGTGCGGCCCGGCCTTCACGGTCCACCAGGGAGTAACCCTCGACCAGGACAACCTTGCTCGCGAGCCGCCATTTCGCTTCCATTGCCGTGCCTTTCGTCGGTGTCGCGGGCGGGAAGTCGAGCTCCGGCTCGGCGACATGGTTGAAGTAGTTGGACAAGACGTTCAGTGCGACATGGCCAACGATCTCGCTCAGTTCGGCGTCGCTGACGCCACGGGCGCGCGCCGAGGCGAGCGTGGCGTCGTCGAGCCGGCCGCGGGAGCGGAGCACGTCACGGGCGACGCGCAGGATCGCGTCGGCGTGCGGGTCGTCGGCGCGCGCCGCGCGGGTGTCGGCGATCGCCTGCTCGGTGAAGCCCATCCGGTCGGCGCGCATGGTGTGCGCGGCGGTGCAGTAGTCGCAGCCGTTCTCGCTGGCGACCAGCAGGGCGAGTTGCTCGCGCACCCGGGCGGAGAGCTTTCCCTTGGTCAGCGCGTCGCGCAGGTTCAGGTATCCGCGCAGGGTGGCCGGGCTGTTCGCCATCGCGGCGTAGAGATTCGGGACCCGGCCCAACTGGCGCTGTACCTCGGCGAGCAGATCGGACTGCTCGGCGTCGGCGGAGTCGGTGGACACAAGGGGCAGGCGGGACATCGAAGCCTCCAGCTCGAACAAGATGGTACCGATCGGTGCCGAATCAATATGGTACTGATCGGTTCCGTATAGGTCAAGTGAGATGGTACTGCTCGGTTCCGTTCTGCTAACGTGAAGTTATGCCAACCCAGGCCAAGCAACGTTTGCTCACCACGGCGGAAGAACTGTTCTATGCCGAAGGCATTCGTGCCGTAGGCATCGATCGCTTGCTCCAGGAGTCCGGCGTCGGCCGGGCTTCCTTCTATCGCCACTTCGCGAGCAAGGACGACTTGGTCGTCGCGGTGCTGGAGGATCGCGACCGCCGGTGGCTGGACTGGCTGCGCGAATCGGTCGAACAGACCGCCGACCCGGCCGCCCGCCCGCTCGCGGTCTTCGACGCTCTGGCCGAACGATTCGCCCGCAACGACTTTCGCGGCTGCGCGTTCATCAACACCATGGTCGAGGTGGCCGATCGAGAGAGCGCCGCCCATCAGGTCGCCGATCGCCACAAGCGCCGCGTGATCGAATACCTGCACGAAATGCTCACCGAAGCGGGGCGATCCGACGCTGAGGAGCTGGCCGCCGAACTCGCGCTGCTGGTCGACGGGGCGATCGTCACCGCGGTCCGTGAGGGAACTCCGGAGGCGGCCCATCGTGCGCGCACGATCGCGGAGCGTCTGCTCGCGACGCGGTGAGAGTTGGCGTACTACCGCCGAATTTGCATGCGGGTCTACTCGCTCGCGGTGATCGGGACCGTGGCGTGTACCCGCTTCTTGGCTACGGACCTGTTTGCTTCATGAACTCGTCGCGAGGCGGTCGGCGTTGTGACGAAGCGCCACCCGGATCACTGAGCGGCGCCCGGGGTAGTCATCGCGGACCCGTCGCTGTCGGCGTCGTGGCGACTGCGGCCGTTGGGCAAGCTCACCGGCGTGCCATCCGGTGGAGTCGTCGCCGGACCGCCTTGGTCGCAGCGGTCCGAATGCCTGGTGCGGGTAGTGCGGTCGTGGGTACGCGCGCCGGGTGCCGCCCCGGCTGACTTATCGCGGGGCGGCACCTGCTGGAATCAGGCGGAGTGCAGGTTGCGGGCCGTGGGTGAGGTGTCGGTCGTGGCCGGATCGGGGTAGGTGCCGAAGAGGCGGTCGGCGGTGCCGGAACTGGTGACCGTGAACCAGTAGTGCTCGTTCTTGTAGTGGTGGTGGCGATGGTTGCGCCAAACCGCTCGGTAGAGCGAACGTTTCGGCTTGTAGTCGGTGTGTATCAGGTAATGCGTCCACTCGTAGCCCAGGCCGAGCAGGGTGATGGTGATCAGAAAGGTCAGGCCGAGGCCCGAACTGGGGAAGGCGAAGGCCGCCAGCGCGATCAACACCACGATCAGCACTGCCAGCGTTTTCGTCGGGATGAAGATCAGCGGGATGTCGCGCGGATCCACGTGATGCTCGCGGTGCTTGCGGGCCAGTTCGCTGTCGAGTGCGATCGGGCCGAGCCGCCGTGGCCGCCAATGCAACACCGTGACATGCACGATCCACTCGAAGACCGGGAACACCGCCAGCATCACGGCGGGGACCAGCAGATCGGTGAGCTGCCAATCGCCGACGAGGACGCGAGCGATCAGCGCGCCCACCAGCGTGGTCCCGATCATCCACGGCGAGGGGTGCCGGAGGAATTCTTCGAATGCCTGGCCCAGGGTGAGTCCGCGCCGCAGCGCCCGCTCATCCCTGCGTACCCGCGCCCGTGCGTCCGTGTCGATCGAAGCGTGTTCGGATGCTTTCGGTTTGGTCATGATCGTTCCTAGCTGTGCGTGACCGGCGGTCCGCCGAGGACCTCGATCAGGGCGGTGGTCGCCGGCTCGAGCAGCGCCCGAGCGGTGCCGGCGGCCTTCTGCGGCCGGCCCGCGGCGATGGCGGCGGCCAGTTCGCGGTATGCCTCGACGTTGCCCACCTCGGCGGACATGATCGGGGCCAGCGCCGCGAGCGCCGGTTCATAGGCGGCGCGCAACATGTTGAACATCAGCCGGAACACGATCGAGTCGGCCGCGTCCACGACGTGATCCCAGAACTCCATCGCATGCCGTTGCTGTGCGATCGGATCCTGTTCGGCGGCAAGCGCTTCGAGGGAAGCGTCCAGCAGGGGACGAACCTCACCCGCGCCGATCGCGCCGACCCGGCGCGCGGCCAGCTCCGCCACCTTCGGCCCGTTGTGCAAGCGGGCCTCCAGAATGCTGCGTGCGACCGAGGGGTTCAGTTCCCCGGCCTGCACCAGCAGCCTGGGCAGAACCTCGAGCCCCGCGCCGCGCCGATAGTCCAGCACGGTCGTCGCGTCTCCCTGGCGCACCGCCACCAGCCCGGCCGCGGCCAGCCGCTGCAAGGCTTCCCGCACCGCGGGACGGGACACCCCGAGCGCCTCCGCCAACTGCCGCTCACTGGGCAAGGTCGCCCCGGGCGCCAGCTCACCGCTGAGCACATCCGCGGCGATCTGCTCGAACACGTCCGCCGACACCGATCGCTTGACCACAGGTTGCAACGCCATGCGTCTACTGTGCGCCTCGATGGTCAGGAGGTCAAGTGGTCAGACCAATTTCGCCTGGAGGGGCTGGCGTTGGCCGATGAATGGGCGGTGCGCAAGTGTTGGACGGCGGTCGGCTCGCCGTCTGATCCGTGGCCGCGTGACCATGACAGTGCGAAACCCCTGACCTCTTGTGGGCTCAGGTGTTTCGCACGAGCGTGGTCGCGGGAGTCTGTTGTCACCGATGGGTCGGCGGGGCGGTGAGGGTGGGGCGGACCTTGGTGAGCATCAGGTCGAGGAACTGGTCGGGGTGGCGGAAGGAGGCGAAGTGGCTGGCGTCTTCGATCAGCGCGAAGTGCTTGACCGGCGCGGTGACATCGTCGAAGAACCGCTTGGCCGGTTCGGGCGGGGTGAGGGCGTCTTGGTCGCCCTGGAAGATGAACAGTGGGATATCGAATGTGGTGCCCTCGGTCCATTCGTCGATCGTCACGGCCTCGGGTGCAAATCGCTCGGAGAAGGTCATGCCTTTGAAGTAGGTGCGCAGTTCGCTGAGCGTGTGCAGCGGTGAGAACCACAGCGAGCGGATCACCACGGTCTTCATGGTGTCGTAGGTGAGCGGATCAGTGGTGACGACGAGCCTGTTGTACTCCGCCAACTGCTCGGCGGACCACGCTGACTTGTCGGCACCCATGCTGGTGACCGTGCCCAGCTCTTTACGTTTTCCGGCCTGCTGCAGCCGGCTCACCAATGCGTTGTATGCCGAATGGTTGCGCCCGCCGGCGTTGATGTTCTGGTCGGCGCCGACGTAACCGCTGTACAGCTGAGGGTGGTTGCGGGCCAGGCGCAGCCCGACAACGGTGCCGAAGGAGTTGGCGACCAGCAGGACCTTCTCGACGCCGAGCCGGGCCCGGACATGCTCGGCGACCTCGAGGGCGTCGAGGTACCACCGCTCCAGGCTCATCTCACCCTGTCCGTCCGGGGCGGTGCGGCCGAAAGTCTTGCCTGTGCCGCGCATATCCCACCGCACGATGGTGAAGTGTTTCTCCCAGCCGCGGGTGCGTGGGGCGAAGACGAGGTTGGAAGCGCCGGGGCCGCCGTGGATTTCGACGATAACCGGATTGCGCAGGTCGTCGCCGCGGATCGAGATCCACTGGTCGATACCGCCGATGCGGATGAAGCCGGACTCGTCGATGCCGTTCGCCGTGGTGATGCGCAGCCGCTTGGCGTTGGCCGCACGCCTGAGCTGCCGGTGGCCGAGCAGCCCGGCAACGGGCGCGGCAGCGGCAGCGACGATGGCGGCGAGGACGATGGTCGTAAGCATTGTGGCCAGGACAGACGCTGCCCGAGAAGGTAAGGAGAAGGCACGTGACCTGCGGGCGAGCGTGGCATTGCTGTGGGGGGAGCAGGAGCGGCGCACCCGTGGGCCCAAGCCCAAACTCTCGCCCCGCGGCATCGCGGAGGTCGCGGTGGCACTCGCCGATGCCGAGGGCTTGGACGCCGTGTCGATGAATAAAGTCGCCGCCGAGTTCGGCGTCTCGGCGATGGCGCTCTACCGCTATGTGCCCGGTAAAACCGAACTCGTTGAGCTGATGGTCGAAGCCGTACTGACCGATTGTCCCGATCTGTCGGTCGCAGGCAGCGGATGGCGGCTCCGGCTCTCGCAGTGGGCCCGCCGGTCATCGGAGGTGTACCAGAACCATCCCTGGTTACTCGCCGCGACCGCGATGCGTCGTCAGCGCATGGGGCCGGCCCAACTCGCTTGGCTGGACGCCGCACTGGCGGTTCTGGAGCCGACCGGCCTGACCGCCGCCCAGCGGCATCAGGTCTTCCTCCTGATCGTCGCTCTGGTGCGCAACCACGCCCAGCAGATGGCCGACTTCGATGAGAGCCACGACGAGGAATGGAACCGCCTCACCGGCGAACTACTCGACCGCCACGCCGACCGTTTCCCCGCCCTGACCAAAGCCATCGCCGAGGGCGCGTTCGCGCCGGAAGCTGTTGCCGACCCGCTCGAATTCGGCCTCGAGCGCATACTCGACGGCGTCCAGATGCTCATCGACCACGGCGGGAAGTGACATCGCTCCTGCCGCCGCCCGTCCGAGACAACGGTGTCGTGAATGGCCTCGCCGTCGGCGAGTCGGTCGATGTGGCGGTGTTCGAGTCCGGCGCCGGTCTGTGCCGGGCCGAGATCCCTCAATCCGCAAGGTAGATCCGAACACTCCGGGCCGCAGGTCAGCCGCTGCGCAATCCGAAACGTTCACGCGGAACGGACACTGATGGACGTCGATGCGCGCCTGGCGCATGGGCGATTTCGCGAGGTGGCGTGTGGTTTCACGGAGCGGACGGCCGCGCGCGAGTGCTCGGCGCTGCGGTGCTTGCCGGCGGTTCAGGTGGGGTCGGAGCCCTGCACGGCGGAGAGCCAGATCGTGCAGGCGGCGGCGATGGTGGTGGCGGCCAGGAAGACCGAGAAGCCTCCGCCGTCGAGGTAGACCCACAGGAGGGCGGCGATGGGGGCGGCGACAGTGGATTGGGAGTCGAGCAGGAGGCGGCGCCGCGGGCGGGTGGCCTTCGCGATGTGGGCGGGTGCGCCGGGGTCGGGGCGGCTGGGGTTATCGATGAGACGACCGGGCGGTTCGACGTCGCGCATGCGGCCGGACGGGTAGAGGCGTCGTCCCGCGACGTGAATCGTGCGGTCGGTGAGTTCCCCTTCGGTTTCGGTGAGAGTGACCAGCGCGGGATCGAAGTACACCGGAACCCACCGCGGGCGACCTGCGCCGCCCACCTCCAACCACGACCGGCCGACCAAGCGATGCTGCTGACGGATGCGGGCAACCCGAACGGTCGGCGCGGTGGCCGGACGACGGAATCGGAGTATGCCGAATGCGAGGGCGAGCCGATACCCGGTGTACCCGCAGACGCCGAGCGCGACGGCCACGATCGCCGCCACCTGATCCAGAGTGCCGAACGGCGCCCAAGCGGCACAGACCGCGAGGGCGCCGATCGTCACGGTGATCGGATAGGCCAGCGGATGGCCCAGTCCGGAACTCACTTCAAGAAGCCGACTTTCGTGTAGTCGTAGGACGCCAGGCCGGGTGCGCCATAGTTGGCGAGGTCGGCGCGCACCGCGACATTGCCTGCGGACTGCATCAGGGGCAGCGAGTGGCCTTCCTCGAATACCTTGCGGTCGACCTGGTTCGCCAGTTCCCTGGCCTTGTTCGGGTCGAGTTCGGAAACCGTCTGCTCGATCAGCGAGTTCAGTTCCGGCGATCCGATGCGACCGTAGTTGCCCTGCAGATCGTTCGGGTTGTATCCGTAGATCTGGTTGAGGCTGCCGAGCGGGAACGGGTCACCCACCCAGGTCCACTGGCCCACGTCGAAGTTGCCCGGCTGGATCACCTCGGTGAAAAAGCCCTTGCCCGGCTTGGTTTCGATGTTCAGCTTGACCCCGATCGAGGCCAGGTTCTGCTGGATGATCTGCGCTATCTGCACCCAGGTGTCCTCCTGGTACATGACGTCGCGGATCTCGAGTTTGCGGCCGTCCTTTTCCCGGACATCGCCGTTGAGCTTCCAGCCCAGGTCGTCGAGTTCCTTCGCCGCAGCGGCGGGATCGAAGCCGAGGCTGTTGTCCTGGTAACCCGCCTGGCCCTGGAGGTACACATGGTTGTTCAGCGGCTTCGGATGCTCCACCAGGCCGTTCTGGATGGCGGTGACGATGCCCTGCCGGTCGATGGCCTTCGAGATCGCGACGCGCAATTTCGGATCCGCGAGGATGGAACCGGGGGCGCCGTTGAAGGTGAAGTGGTTCCAGCTGTTGCCCGGCGCGCGCCGGATGGCGATCCCCGGCGTGTTTCGCGCCGTGCGCAGTTCGTCGCGGGTGCCGAGGCCCACCGCGTCGATCTCGTTGTTCTGCAACGCGGGCAGTTGCGCGGAGGAGTCGAGCACGCTGAAGGTGATCGTGTCGAGCTTGGGTGTGTCGCCCCACCACTTGGGGTTGCGGCCGAGCACGATACGTCCCTGTGCCCTATCGGTGGACTGCACGAGGAACGGCCCCGCAGTCAGCGTGATGCCGTCGACCAAACCCTTGTTGAACGCCGCGGGAGTGGCCGTGACGGACTTCGGAAACAGGAAGGTATTGCCCGCGAACTGCCCGCGCCACTCGGCGTAGTGCTGCTTGAACGTGATGATCGCCTGCCGGTCGTCGACGCCGCGCTCGACCTTCTCGACCCGATCGAACCCACTGTTGTTGGCGATCAGGAACGACTTGTCGGCGCCACTGAGCGCGTTCGCCTGGGACTGGATGTCCTCCCAGGTGATCGGGGTGCCATCGGACCACACCGCCTTGGGATTGATCGTGTAGGTGACCTGCTGCGGATCGGTCTTGGTCAGCTGTACGTCGGTGAAGTAGTCGGTGTTGACCGAGAGCTCGCCCGCCGCGTTGGTGCGAAACGCGCGCGGCAGCATCGGCCGTTCGATGGCACCGGTCTCGGCGTCGTTGCCGTCGTTGGACAAGGCGTTCCAATTCGCGGGCAACGCCGAAATCGCCAGCCGGAGGTTACCGCCTTCGCGCAGCTCGCTGACATCGTGCGGGTTGATGTCGTTGGTGGTGCCGAGTTCGGCGGCCGAGCCCGCGGGCGCGTCCTCCTCGTCCGAGCTACACCCGGAGGCCACCAACCCGATCGCGACGGCGGCTATCGCCAGTCGTGTCGTCAGTGAACGAATCCGCATGGTTCGCTCCTTCCCGCAGCGCTGCTGCGTGTCTACTTCAGGAAACCGATCTTGGTGTAGTCGTACGACGCAAGCCCGGGAGACCCGTAGTTGGCGATGTCGCCGCGGACGCCGAAATTACCCTCGGACTGGGTCAGCGGCAGGGAATGGCCCTCTTGGAAGACCGCGCGGTCGACCTGGTTGGCCAGCTCGATGGCCTTCGCCGGGTCCAGCTCGGAGAGGGCGCGATCGATCAAGGCGTTCAGTTCCGGAGACCCGATGCGACCGTAGTTGCCCTGCAGATCGTCGGGGTGAAAGGCGTAGATCTGCGGCATGCTGCTGAGCGGGAACGCGTCGCCGGAGAACACGAATTGCGCGGCATCGAAATCTCCGGGCTGGATGACCTCGGTGAAGTAGCCCGCGCCCGGCTTGGTATCGATCACCAGCCCGACACCGACGGCGGCCAGGTTCTGTTGAATGATCTGGGCGATCTGTACCCACGTGGGGTCGTTGTACATGACGTCGCGGACGACCAGCTTGCGCCCGTCCTTCTCCCTGACGTCACCGTTGAGTCTCCAGCCCAGATCGTCGAGTTCCTTCGCCGCGGCCGCGGCGTCGTAGCCGAGGCTGTTGTCTCGGTAACCCTCCTGTCCTTGCAGGAAGATGTGATTGTTCAACGGCTGAGGGTGCTCCACCAGACCGTTCTGGGTGGCGGTGGCGATGCCCTGGCGGTCGATGGCCTTCGAGATGGCCACGCGCAGTTTCGGATCGGCGAGGATGGAGCCGGCGGCGCCGTTGAATGTGATGTGGCGCCAGCGATTACCCGGCGCCCGGCGCACGACCATGCCCGACGTGTTGCGGACGGTCTTGACGTCGTCGATAGTGCTCAGCCGCACCGCGTCGAGTTCGTTGTTCTGCAGTGCGCCGACCCACGCGGCTCGATCGAGCACGCTGTAGGTGATGGTGTCCAGCTTCGGCCGATCGCCCCACCATTTCGGGTTGCGTGCCAAGACGATGCGGCCTTGGCCGCGGTCGGTGGACTCGATCACGAATGGGCCTGCCGTCGGACCCATATGGTCGACCAGGCTGTGGTTGAACGCCTCCGGATCGGCGGTCACCGACTTGGGGAACAGCGCCATGTTCCCGGCGAACTGGCCACGCCATTCCGCGTAGTGCTGCTTGAACGTGACGACGGCTTGCCGGTCGTCGACGCCGCGCTCTACCTTCTCGACTCGGTCGAACCCGCTGGTGATAGCGATCAGGAAGCGCTTGTCCGCGCCGCTGAGCGCGTTCGCCTGGGAACGAATGTCCTCCCAGGTAATCGGGACGCCGTCGGACCACACCGCCTTCGGGTTGATGGTGTAGGTGACCTGCTGTGGATCGGTGCCTGTGAGCTGGACGTCGGTGAAGTAGTCGGTGTCGACCGTGAGCCGGCCCGCGGCATCGGTGGTGAACGCGCGCGGCATCAGCGGCCGCTCGATGTCCGCGATCTCGCCGTCGTTCCCGTCGTTGGACAGCGTGTTCCAGTTCGCTGGGAACGTTGTGGCGGCCAGCCGGAGATTTCCGCCTTCGCGCAGCTCGTCGGGGCTTTTCGGATTGATGTCGCTGGTCGTGCCGAGCTCGTCGGACAGGCCGGTCGCCGACTCGGCGCCGTCCGCGCCGCACCCGGCGACCACGAGTCCGAGCGCGACGACGGGAATCGCCCAGCGCGCCGAGCGCGGGCGACCACAGCCCCGGATGGATCGGATCCGCATCGCGCCCTCCTACCTATCTGCTGACTGCCGGCACCGGCACCGCGTCGATCAGGGCCCGCGTGTACTCGTGTTGGGGGGCGGCGAAAATCTGTTCCGCCGGGCCGTACTCCACGATCTTCCCGCGATACATGACCGCGATGTCGTGGGCCAGGTTCCGCACCACGGAAAGATCGTGTGAGACGAACAGATAGGAAAGGCCGCGCTCGGTCTGCAGGTCGCGTAGCAGGTTCAGCACACCCGCCTGGATCGAGACGTCCAGCGAGGAGACCGGCTCGTCCAGCACCAGCAGCTCCGGGTCCAGGGCGAGTGCGCGGGCGATGCTGATGCGCTGTTTCTGGCCGCCGGAGAAGTCGCCGGGGTAACGGTCGGCGTGTTCCGGGCGCAGACCCACCTTTTCGAGCAGTTCCGGTACCCGGCGGGCGATCTCGGCCCGCGGCCGCCCGTCGATGCGCAACGGCTCGGCGAGGGCGTCGAAGATCGGCAGGCGGGGGTCGAGGGAGGCGGTGGGGTCTTGGAAGACGATCTGCATCTTGCGGCGGATCTCCCGTTTGCGCGCCTTGCTCAGGGATCCGACGTCGCTGCCCATGATCTCGATGGCGCCCGATTGCGGCGGGACCAGATCGAGGATCTGGGTGAGCGTGGTCGATTTGCCGGAGCCGGACTCACCGACCAGCGCCAAGGTGCGCCCGCCGCGGACCTCGAAGCTGATGCCGTCGACCGCCCTGATCTCCCCCTTGCGGCGGCGCAGCACCACACCGGAGGTGATCGGGAAGACCTTCACCAGGTCCGAAACCCGCAAAACCACGTCCGACTCCACCCGCGCTTCGGCCTCCGGCTCGGCGATCTCGCGCCGATAAGCGTCGAACAGCTCGTCGGTGCCGACCTCGGCGGTGCGGATGCAGGCGGCGGTATGGCCCGGTTCGACTGCCTCCAGCGGCGGTTCCGCCGCCCGGCATTCGCCGATCGACACCGGGCAGCGCGGTGCGAACGAGCAGCCCGGCGGCAGCGCGTGCATGGCGGGCGGGGCGCCGACGATCGGGATCAGCGGTCGCCGCGGCGGACCGTCCATGCGCGGGATCGAGCCGAGCAGACCAACGGTGTACGGCATCCGCGGCGCGTTGAACAGCTCGCTCGCGGTGGCGGTTTCGACGATCTTGCCCGCGTACATGACGGCGACCCGATCGGCCAGGGTCGCGGCGATGCCCATGTCGTGGGTGATCATGATGACGCCCGCGCCGGTGATGTCGCGCGCTTTGCGCAGCAGATTGAGGATCTGCTTCTGCACCGTCACGTCCAGCGCGGTGGTCGGCTCGTCGCAGATGATCAGCGCCGGGTCGTTCGCGATCGCCATCGCGATGACGACGCGCTGGCGCTGGCCACCGGAGAATTCGTGCGGAAACGCCTTGGCCCGCACCTCCGGGTCCGGGATACCGACCAGGTCGAGCAGCTCCACCGCGCGCTTCGCGGCGTCGCCTCTGCTCGCCTTGCCGTGCGCCAGCAGGGCTTCGGCGATCTGATCGCCCACCCGGTAGACCGGCGTGAGCGCCGAGAGCGGGTCCTGGAACACCATGCTGATGGAACTGCCGCGCAGCTTGGACAGTTCGCGATCGCCCAACCCGAGCAACTCGCGTCCGCGGAACCGAATGGAACCGGTGATCCGCGCCTGCTCCGGCAGCAACCCCATCACCGCCAGCGAGGACACCGACTTGCCCGAACCGGATTCACCGACGATGGCGAGCACTTCGCCGTCGGAGACCGTGTAGTCGACGCCGCGCACCGCGTCGATGCGGCCCTCCTCGCTGGGGAAGGACACCCGCAGATCGGTGATCTCCAGCAGTGGCGCGGTGGAGGTCGTCGTCGTCATGCCTTCGCCTTCTTTTTCGACCGGGCCCGCTTCGCGCCGGGATCGAACGCGTCGCGCAGTCCGTCACCGACGAGGTTGGCGCACAGCACGGTGATGATCAGCAGACCACCCGCGAACAGGAACAGCCAGGGATAAGTCAACGCTGATTTGGTCCCCGCGGCGATCAGCGAGCCGAGCGACACGTCCGGCGGCTGCACGCCGAAACCTAGGAAGCTCAGCCCCGTTTCGGCCATGATCGCCGAGCCGACGGTGAGGGTGGTGTCGATGATCAGGATCGAGGCGATGTTCGGGATGACGTGGCTGAGGATCACCGTGCGGGTGGGCGCACCCATGTAGCGCGCGGCCCGGACGAATTCGCGATCACGCAGGCTCAGCGTCAGGCCGCGCACGATCCGCGCCGAGATCATCCAGCCGAAGCAGGACAGCAGGAGGATGAGCAGCAGAATGGAGCCGCTGCCCTTGGTGCGCGGCGCGAACAGCGCGATGATGATGAAGCTCGGGACCACCAGCAGCAGGTCGACCAGCCACATGATCGCCCGGTCGGTCCAGCCGCCGAGCAGTCCGGCCAGTGAACCGGCGGTGGCGGCGATCGTGGTGGACAACAGCGCCACGCACAGGCCGATGACCAGGGACTTCTGCAATCCGCGCAGGGTCTGCGCGAGGACGTCCTGACCGATCTGGGTGGTGCCGAACGGATGGTCCGGGCTCGGCGGTTTGAGCAGGGCGGTGTAGTCCAGCTGCTGGTAGTCGTAGGGCAGGAAGGGCGGCAGCGCGAAACTGACGACGAACAGCGTGATGAGGACGATGCCGCCCGCGACGGCGGGTTTGTTGCGCAGGAAGCGCCGCAGGACCAGCTTGCGCCGCCCGGTCGCGGCGACCTCGGGCGCGCCTTGGACGATGATCTCGGCTTCGGTCATCCCACACGCACCCTTGGATCGAGAATCGCGTACACGATGTCGGACAGCAGACCCGACACCAGCACGACCAGGCCGGCGAACGCGGTGACCGTCACCACGACGTACAGATCCTGGGCGTTGATCGAGTCGACCAGCCACTCGCCGACGCCGTGCCAGCCGAAGATCTTCTCGGTGAACGTCGCGCCGGTGATCAGGGCGCCGAGACTGTAGGCGAACAGCGTGGCCATCGGGATCAGCGCCGTGCGCAGGCCGTGCTTGTACAGCGCCTTGCTGCGGGTGAGCCCCTTGGCGCGGGCGGTGCGGATGAAATCGCTCTGCAGCACGTCGAGCATCGCGTTGCGCTGGTAGCGGCTGTAGCCCGCCATCGCACCGAGGGCCAGCGCGGTGGTGGGCAGGATCAGGTGCTGGATGCGGTCGAGCAGTTGCGGCCCGAATCCTTCGATCTTGTTCGCGGACGTCTCGCCGGTGTAGAGGAAGATCTGCGATCCGGTGAGCGAGTTTACTTCCAGCGCACCGTATTTCAGCAGCGTCGCGAGCAGGAACACCGGCGTGCTCAAGATCAGTAGCGACACCACCGTGGTGAAGTAGTCGCTGAACTTGTACTGCCGGATCGCCCCCGCCGCGCCGATCAGCACGCCGAGCACCGTGCCGACCAGGGAGCCGACGATCAGCAGCCGCAGGCTCACCGCGACCCGCCGCGGCAGCTCCTCGCTGACCGGCTGACCGGCCAGCGTCGTGCCGAAGTCACCGTGCGGAATGCCCTTCAGCCAGGTGATGTAGCGCTCCGGGATCGGGTCGTTGAGGTGCAGCTCCTCGGCTTTGGCGTCGATCACTGCCTGTGGCGGGCGCGGATTGCGTTGTTCGAGACTGTCCAGCGGCCGGAACGTCAGGGACGCCAAACTGAACGTCAGGAACGAAGCCAGCAGCAACAGCACGACATAGTTGAGCGCGCGTCGTAGCAGGAAGCCGGTCATCAGTCCTCTGGTCTTTCGGCTGGACGGGCCAGCGTCGGTATTAGCCCCCGATCATAAGGACGTGGTTCGCGGCGCGCGTGCCACACGACATCCGGGCATGTCCGGGGCACATCCGAGCACGGTGGCCGGGCGCGAGCCGCAGGTTGTCCGGCAGGATGGAATGGGTGACGCCCCTGCACCTCCCCAAACCGAAGATGGTCGCCACCGATGTGGACGGCACGCTCATCGATCACGACGAGCGGGTGACCGCGCGGACGAAGGCGGCGGTGGGCGCCCTGATCGCCGACGGTGTGCCGTTCGTGCTGGCCACGGGCCGTCCGCCGCGCTGGATCGACCCGGTGGTGCAGGGGCTCGGGTACGCGCCGCTGTGCGTGTGCGGCAACGGCGCGGTGATCTACGACAGCGCCGCCGACCGGGTGCTGGTCAGCATGACGTTGGACGTGCCGACGCTCGCCTGGCTCGCCGACGTCGCCGAACATGCCTTGCCGGGCTGCGGCCTCGCGGCCGAACGCGTCGGCGAGAGCGCGCACGACGCGGTGACGCCCCAGTTCGTCAGCTCGCCCCAGTACGAGCACGCCTGGCTCAATCCCGACGACACCTCGGTCGCCCGGGAGGAGGTGATCGACGCGCCCGCCATCAAGATGCTGATCCGGCTGCCGGGTGCGCGCAGCTCGGACATGCGCACGGTGCTCGCGCCGCTGATCGGCGAACGCGCCGACATCACCTACTCGACCGAGCACGGGCTCATCGAACTATCCGCGCCCGGCATCACCAAGGCCGCGGGGCTGGCGGTCGTCGCCCAGCGGCTCGGCGTGGACGAATCGACCATCGTCGCGTTCGGCGACATGCCCAACGATGTCCCCATGCTGACCATGGCCGGCCACGGTGTCGCGATGCGCAACGCCCACCCCGAAGCCCTCGCCGCGGCCGACGAGATCGCCGAATCGAACACCGACGACGGAGTCGCGCGCGTCCTCGAACGCTGGTGGGTGTGAGCTGTGTTTGTTTTTCCAGCGCCTGCGGCGCTGGGTGTTCGCGGCCCCTTATGGCTCGCGTCCGAGCGACCGCCGCTTGCTCCTTCGTCGCCTACGCGGCGGC
>NZ_JBSGEZ010000031.1:0-88672 GCF_053603155.1 Nocardia sp. NPDC004260
TCCATGCGGTCACGGGCATCGATGATCTGCTCGATGCGATCCTTGACCTCGCCGAGCAGTTCGCGCAGCCGCAGTTGCGAAAGCGTATCGCGCACGGAGTAGGGGTCGGCCGACGCGTAATCAGTCATATGCGCCCCTGAAACGCCGTCAGCGCGGCTTCTCGCCATGGCTCAAGAATATTTCACCCGGTTCCGGAAATGAACGCCACCGCCGAGCGGATATGGACGCGCCACCGGTCAGGAGTCGATGGTGGAGCCGGACGGCCGGGACCGGAGTTTGGAGGCGTAGACCGCGGCCTGGGTGCGCCGTTCCAGCCCGAGCTTGGCGAGCAGGCGGGATACGTAGTTCTTCACCGTCTTCTCGGCGAGGAACATGCGCTGAGCGATCTGGCGGTTGGTCAGTCCTTCGCCGAGGAGGTCGAGCAGTTTGCGTTCCTGATCGGTGAGTCCGGCCAGGGGGCCGTCGTGGTGGGTGTTGGCGCGTAGTCGTTGCATCAAGGCGGCGGCGGCGCGGTTGTCGAGCAGGGAGCGCCCCGCGCCGACTTCCTTGATGGCTTTGGCCAGCTCCATGCCCTTGATGTCCTTGACGACGTAGCCGCTGGCTCCGGCGAGGATCGCGTCCAGCATCGCCTGTTCGTCGGTGAAGGAGGTCAGGATCAGGCAGCGCAGATCGTCGAGCTTGGACAGCAGGTCACGGCAGAGTTCGATCCCGTTGCCGTCGGGCAGGCGCACGTCGAGAACGGCGACGTCCGGCCGGAGTGCGGGAATGCGGGCGAGGGCCTGGGCGACGTCGCCTGCTTCGCCGATCACGGTGAGTTCCGGGTCTTCGGAGAGCAGGTCGGCGAGGCCGCGGCGGACGATCTCATGGTCGTCGACCAGAAACACCGTGATCATCGAGTGTCCAATCCGGGAGCGGGGGTGGGGTCGACACTACGCATCGGGCACGCCGCTCGGTACGGACCAAAGTCCTTTCCTCCGTGGCGACGGGACTCGCCGCGCAGGCATATCACTCGCGGTGCGACGCACCGCGCCGGGAAGTATTCGGTAGGGCCGGTCGGGGGAGCCCGGCAGCGATCAGGTCGGCGCCTCCGAGCGGGTGAGGCCTTCGGCGATCAGAATCCGGTGGGCTTGCTGCGCGGCGGAGACCTGCGCGCTGTCGTGCGGTTCGCCGCCGGAGAGATCTTCCAGGCTGCGGGCGAGCACCGCCACCGCGTCGGTGAGTGCGCGTAGCCGGCCGTCCAGCTCGTCGAGACGAGACGATTCCGGTCGCGTGACCGGAGTGGCGTCCTGCTGCAAGGTGCCCGCGAGGTCGGCTCCGCGCAGGACGGCCCGCAGATCTTCGGGCAACAGCGCGAACACGTGATCGAGCTGGCCGGGCGAGAACAAATCGGCCAGCGCGTCGGTCACCGCACCCGCGAGAGCGTAGGCCTCGTCTCGGGAGACGCCTGCTTCCACTGCGAACTGATCGAGGAAGGAGGGCACGTCGTGCGGGAAGGGCACGTGTGTGGGCACCCAGCCCTCGTAGAAGATCCCGCGCAGCAGTTCGGGCAGCTGGGCGCTCAGGTGCGCGGCCGCGTTGACACCGATGCGGTCACGCACCGTGTGCAGCCAGGCGCGCAGTGCGCGGTGCGCGAATGCCCGGTCTTCGGTGGCGAGTTCGTCGGTCAGAGTGCGCAGCCACTCGTGCGCGGTGTGCACCGCGGGTGCGAGGGGGTCGCGGTGGTAGCTCATGACGTGTGCCTTTCACGGGTGAATCGTGGTCGAGGTGCGATATCCACGAGACTGCTCGTCCGAGCCGGGACCGGTGAGAGGACTCCTACCCGCACTGACGGGACCATGGTCACCCCGGATACCGGATCGCCGTGGACGCGATCGGATCACGTCCGCGCGGGCGAAGAATCGCGGAGGACCGCCAATGCGGCGGCGAGCCGCCGCCGTAGCTCGCCCGCGACGGACCGCAGCCCCGGCTGCGCGGTGACGCAGACCAGCAGTTCCGGATCGGCGACCTCGACCTGTGTGCCGGTGTCGGTCGAGCGCACCACGAGACCGCACGAGAACATCGCCCCGGCGTGGCGGTCGGCCGACAGCGCCCGGTAGGTCAGCTGGGGGTCGCAGACGCCCAGCAGCAGATAGTTCTCGATCTGTTCGCCGATCGTCTCGCGCAGCGTGGCCTGCAGATCGACTTCGCCGATCACCGCCAGTTCCGCACCGCGCAAGGCATCCCTGGTCCTGCGCACCGCCTCCTCGAAAGGGGCGTCGAGATGCACCGCCACGGTGACGGCGGGGGCGACCGGCAACCGGATCTCGGTGAGCAGACGCCGGGCGTCGGTGACCTCGTCCGGGCCGATGAGGTACGCCTCGGTGGGGGGACCGATCGGCCGGTAGCCGCTGTCGCGCAGCCATTCCTGGAGCGCCTGATACGCGGCGGCGAGATCGCGGTAGCTGCCGCGGTGGCAGGTGCGGGCGACGAGAGTTCCCGGCAGGACGACCACTTGCGCGCCGGAGCTGGGCCCGAGGTTGGGTGCGGGCTCCACCGCGACGCCGAATTCCACCGCGGCCGCTTCGCCTTCGAGTGTGTCGTCGCGGAAGGTGATCGTGGGCGCGCCGCTGGCGACCAAACCGGCCTGCCGCACGACGCGGGTCACTTCCCGCATTCCCTCGGCGATGTCCTCGCCGAGCAGACCTGGGTCGGGACGAAGCCTGCGTGCCATCCGCAGCACCGTTTCCGGTGCTGACTCGACCAGGGCGATCCGGTATTCCACCGCGTCCTCCTCGATTCGTCGTGCCATGGGCGCGGGCCGCCGCCCTTCGGGTGTCGGTGGGCTCAGCGGGAGCCGGTGACGGTGAAGACGTCGGTGACCGGGCGCCGGGGAGTCGGCGGGACCATGTCGGCGTCGTCGGGTGCGGTGCCGACACGGAGCAGCACCTGAGGGGTCGCCGGACGGGGAACCAGACTGGCGAGCAGTCCCCGGGTCGTCGGCAGTTCGGTGACATGGGTGAGCGCGCAGGTCGCCAGGCCCGCGGCGGTGCATTCCAGCAGCACGGCCGACAGCGCCTCGCCGGTGCGCAGCCAGCGCGTCACCGAATCCCCGTCGGTGCCGAGCAGAACCAGCCGCGCGTGATCATCGAGCCGGGCCCGCCGCATCGAACGCGGCGCCGGGGGGAACGCGCGCCCGACTCCGACCCGTGCGAATTCCGCGTCGGACACCAGCGCGGAGGCCGGCACGCCTTCGAGCGTCTCCGAATGCCCGGCCCACCATTCCAGTTCGGTCTGATACAGCAAGTCCTGGCGGCGCAGCGCACCGATCTGTTCCGAGGCGGCGGCGAGCCGAGGCCGGGCGCTGTCGTCCAAGACGTCGAGTTCCACCTCGTGCGGGGAGGTGAGCATCCGCAGCCGGGGCAGCAGGCCTGCGAAGCCCTGCGGTTCGAGCATCGGCAGCCGGTCGGTGCGGCGCCGGTCGATGACGCGTGCTCGGGTGTGGATCCCGTCGGGTGGGTCGGTCCACGGCCGGAATTCGATCACGGCGAGATGGTCGGGTCGCTGCCGGTTCGGCACGCGCACCGTGTCGGTGTGCCAGCCTTGGTCGGCGAAGGCGGTCCGCGCGTGATGCAGGACGGTTCCGCAGCTGATCACCAGCTGGCGGCCGTGCGGGTCGGTCGAGGGCAGCAGCCGATCGGCGTCGGTGTAGAGGTGCAGGCGGGTTCCGTCGAACACCCACCGCCACGGCTGGGTGTTGTGCACCGACGGCGCGCGGGTGGCCAGCCGCAACGCAGCCAGGATCACCCGATGCTCGGGTACCGAAATGGCGGGTGCTTCGTCGTTCGCGGTCATGGTTCGAGTCTTCGCGGGATCGTCCGGGGCGGATACGGGCGTTCCGCCCGCGACGCAGGGTCCTTGGTCACCGTCGCCGCTGTCGGCCGCCGGCCCGGCGCGAGGCCGCCGTGACCTCTCCGCACGGCGTTCTACTTCTCGGTGTCCGCCACCCCGGCACGCAGGATCGTCACGCCCCACCACAACAGCCGCAGCGCGAGACCGGCATAGATCAACACGGCCAGATACACCAGGCCGGCGCCGTAGTCGTGCGCCCAATCGGGCAGCAACAGGACGAGCGCCACGAGCATCCCGATCAGCATGATCGCGGCGAGCACCACCGCGGGAACCGCCAACGGCACCGAGTCCGGGTCCGGAGTTCCGTCGGGTGGACATGGAGGTATACGACGGGTCGACATAGCACACAGCTTGCTCGAGGGGCGGGTGCGAGGGGAGGGTACTGCTGCCCGTAAAGCGGGGGCGAACGTCCCGATATCGATGTGGCCTCAGTCCACCTCGCCCTGTGGACCGGACATTTCGAGGATCTCCGAGAGTGGGCGGCGCGGCGTCAGGGGGACGTCCTGCGCGGATTCGGGCGCCGAGCCGACCCGGACCAGCACCTGAGGCAAGCCGAAACCGTCGGTCAGCGTGCGGACCAGCGCGCGGCTCTGTGGGACTTCGGTCAGGTGGGTCAGCGGACAGGTCGCGTACCCCGCGAGAGTGCACTCCAGCAGCACCGTGGACAGCACCTCACCGCAGTGCACCACGTCGTCGGGGGTGTCGCTGTCGGTGGAGAGGACGAGGATCACCGAATGGTCGTCGGCGACCTCACCGCGCCGGTCACCGGAGACGGTGGGGAACTTGCGGCCCACGCTCACCCGCTGCCGTTCCTGCTCGGAGATCAGCGACTCTTTGGGGACACCGGCGTCGGCGACGACGTGCCCCGTCCACCATTGCAATTCGGCGTGGTAATCCGGGTCGTAGCGGCGCAGCGACGCGGTCATCTCTGAGGCGCGGGCCAACGTGGGGCGGCTGTCGTCGTGCAGGACGTTCAGCGTGGCGTCGGCGGGATCGAACGTGCTGCGCAGCACGGTTTCGAAATCGGGCCATCCGGGCGGTGCCGCGAACGGCAGCCGGTCGGTGTGTCTGCGCAGGATGGCGTCGGCGCGGGCGCGGTCTGCGTCGGTCACGAAATGCGACCGATGGAACGTGATGGTGGCCAGATGATTGCGACGATTCGGGTTGGGGAAATGGGCGACGAGGGTGCGCCAACCGGCAGCGGACATGGCCGCCCGGAGATGGCCCAGCGCGACACCGCAGCTGATCAGCATCTGACGACCGGCGGTGTCGGTCGCCGGGAGGCGGCGTTCGGGTACCGCGAACAGCCGCAGCGCTTGGCCGTCGAACGTCCAGTGCCAGGGCTGGCTGTTGTGCAGCGACGGCGCCCGGCCGGCGAGGAGGACGGCCTTCTCGATGGTTTCTGCGGTGGGTAGCTCGTTCATATGGCCGACGGTAGGTCTCCCGCGCCGATGGGAAAACAGTCGTTGGTCCCGGATCTCGTCGCTGGTGGCCCCCACGTCAGGCGGTTGTTGCGGACTTTCGTCCCTGGACGGGACACCGGCGGCTCGGTCAGGCTTGAAGTCGTGAGCAACGGTGTGCGGGCGACACCGCGGATCGATTCGCGCCGCCACGACGCGGTGATCTTCGACATGGACGGGGTGGTGACCGACAGCGCGTCGATGCACGCCGCGTCGTGGACGGAATTGTTCGACGACTTCCTCACCCGGCGTCCCGCCGGCGCCGGACAGGACCGGTCGCCGTTCACCGAAACCGACTACCTCCGCTTCGTCGACGGCAAGCCACGCTATCGAGGCGTGGCGGACTTCCTCGCGGCGCGAGGTATCGCGTTGCCCTGGGGCACCGCCGCCGATCCGGAGACGGCCGAAACCGTATGTGGGCTCGGAAACCGCAAGGATCGCCTGTTCCGCGAGCGCGTCGCACGTGAGGGTGTCCAGGTGTTCCCGTCGACCGTCGACCTCGTTCGTCGTTTGACGGCCGCGGGCATCGGCACGGGCATCTTTTCCGCCAGCCGGCATTGCGCGCAGGTGCTCACGGCCGCCGGTGTCGCGGACCTGTTCACGGTGCGAGTGGACGGGAACGATGCCGAGGCATTGGGCCTGGCGGGGAAGCCCGATCCGGCGATGTTGCTCGAGGCCGCGCGCCGACTCGGGGCCGGACCGGACCGGACGGTTGTGGTCGAGGATGCCGAGGCTGGCGTCGCCGCCGGTCGCAGTGGGGGCTTCGCGCTGGTCATCGGTGTCGACCGGCGGGCGAACGCGGATGGGCTGCTGGCGCGGGGAGCCGACGTCGTCGTCGATGACCTCGCTCGGGTGCGGTTGCGCGGGGGCTTCCGGCGGATGTCGCAGCTGCCGGACGTCGAGGAGGGCTGGCCGCGTATCGCCGACCGTCTGAGCACCGAGAAGGTCGCGGTGCTGCTCGACTTCGACGGTACCGTCGCCGATATCGTCCCCGATCCGAATGCCGCCGAACCCGTCGCGGGCGTGGCGGCCGCATTGGGGAAGCTGGCCACGGAATGCCCCGTCGCGGTCGTCAGCGGACGCGATCTCCCCGATCTGCGTGCCCGCGTCGGCGTCGGCGGAATCTGGTACGCGGGCAGTCACGGCTTCGATCTGGTGGCCCCGGACGGCACCGGGCACGTGCACGATGCCGCGCCCGGCGCAGAGGAGGCGCTCGCCGCGGCGGCCGGTGATCTTCGGCGTCGCCTGCGGGACGTCCCCGGAATCCTGGTGGAGCACAAGCGGTTCGCGGTCGCCGTTCACTACCGCAACGTTACGGCGGACCACGTCGGGGGAGTGGTCGCCGCGGTGCACGAGGCAGGGCACACGGCGGGTTTGCGCGTCACCCATGGCAGGCGTGTCGCCGAGCTGCGTCCGGATGTGGACTGGGACAAGGGCGCCGCGGTGCGGTGGATTCTCGACCATCTCACCGTCCCGGTGCTGCCGGTCTATCTCGGCGACGATCTGACCGACGAGGACGCATTCGATGCCGTCGAAGCGGATGGGCTCGCCATCGTGGTGCGCCACGAGGAGACCGGTGACAGGCACACCGCCGCCCGGTACGCGGTCGACGGGCCGCATCGTGTCCGCGACTTCCTCGATCGGCTGGCCCGCAGACTGCGACCCGATACCGTCGCGGCCGCGCCGGAGTCGTGGACCCTCGACTTCGATGGATACGATCCGGCCCGGGAGAAGCTTCGGGAGTCGCTGTGCACGGTCGGCAACGGTTATTTCGCCACCCGCGGTGCGGCTCCGGAATGCGGGGCGGGAGCGGTCCACTACCCGGGTACGTATGTGGGCGGTGTGTACAACCGGCTCTCCGACACGATCACCGGCCACGTGGTCGACAACGAAAGTCTGGTCAATCTGCCGAATTGGCTCCCGCTGACCTTCCGGATCGAACGCTGCCCCTGGTTCGACATCGATACCGCGGACTTGCTGGATTACCGCCAGCAGCTGGATCTGCGCCGCGCCGAACTCGTGCGGCGCTTCCGTTTTCGCGATCCGTCGGGTCGGATCACCGCGGTGACGCAACGCCGGTTCGCCGCCATGCATCGTCCGCACTCGGGCGCGATGGCGACGACGATCACCGCCGAGAACTGGTCGGGCGAACTGACCATCCGCTCGGCGATCGATGGATCCGTGCGCAATCAGTTGGTGCAGCGGTATTGGGACCTGTCCGACACCCATCTGGTGACCGAACACGCCGTCCACCTGTCCGCGAGATCGGTGCTGCTCTCGGCGCGGACCGGCGCCTCGAGAACACCGGTGGCCGTCGCGACCCGCAGCGGTCTGCGACGCGGCGGGGAGCCCATCGACCCGGCATGCGAAGCGATCCATGAGGACGGCCTGATCGGGCACGATTTCACGGTTCCGGTCACCAGCGGGGACGCGGTGACCGTGGAGAAGATCGTCGCCGTGTTCACCGGACGTGATCCGGCCACGGCGGGACCCGACGAGGAAGCCGCGCGCTGGATCGACGCCGTCGACAGCTACGCGGATCTGTTCGAGGGACACGCGGTGGCGTGGGAGCATCTGTGGGCGCGGCTGCGGATCGACCTGGACGGTGCCCAGGACGCGACGCGCATCGTGCGCCTGCACCTGTTGCACCTGATGCAGACCTTGTCACCGAACACCACCCACATGGATGTGGGCGTGCCCGCGCGCGGCCTGCACGGTGAGGCCTATCGCGGTCATGTGTTCTGGGACGAGCTGTTCGTCTTTCCCGTGCTGAATCCGCGGTTTCCCGAGCTGACCCGTTCTCTGCTGCGGTACCGCTATCGCCGTCTGCCCGAGGCCAGGCGAGCGGCCGCGGAAGCGGGACTCGTCGGGGCGATGTTCCCGTGGCAGTCCGGCAGTGACGGCCGTGAAGAAAGCCAGCGGATGCATCTGAATCCACTGTCGAGACGCTGGAATCCGGATCCCAGCCGCCGTGCGCACCACATCGGGATCGCGATCGCCTACAACGTCTGGCAGTACTACCAGGCCACCGGCGACCTGGAGTTCCTCGTCGAATGCGGCGCGGAGTTGCTGGTGGAGATCGCTAGTTTCTGGTCCAGCCTGGCCCGCTACGACGCCGAGCGCGAACGCTACACCATCCGCGGCGTGATCGGCCCGGACGAGTTCCATTCCGGCTATCCGGACGCGCCGGAGGCCGGTATCGACAACAACGCCTACACCAATGTGATGGCGGCCTGGGTGATCCTGCGGGCGATCGACGCGCTCGCCCTGCTGGCACCGCGCGAACGATCGGAGCTGCTGGAGAAGCTGTCGGTGCGACCGTCGGAATCGGAGCACTGGTCCGTTGTCGCTCGGCGAATGTACGTCCCTTTCCACGACGGAGTCATCAGCCAGTTCGAGGGATACGAGCGACTGGCCGAACTCGATTGGGATCACTACCGTCGTCGATACGGCAACATCCAGCGGCTGGACCGGCTACTCGAGGCCGAGGGCGACGACGTCAACCGCTATCGCGCAGCCAAACAAGCCGATGTCCTGATGCTGTTCTATCTACTGTCGGCCGACGAACTCCGGGAACTGCTGGGCCATCTCGGATACGAACTGCCCGGCGAGATGATTCCGCGGACCATCGACTACTACCTGTCGCGCACGTCGCACGGCTCGACGCTCAGCGCGCTGGTGCATTCGTGGGTGCTGGCGCGGGCCAACCGGGAGCGCGCCGTGGAGTTCTTCGATCTGGTACTCGGCTCCGACGTCGCCGATATCCAGGGCGGAACCACCGCGGAGGGGATTCACCTCGCCGCGATGGCGGGCAGCGTCGATCTGCTGCAACGGTGTTTCACCGGTATGGAGCTGCGCCGCGACCGCCTGGTGTTCTGCCCGTATTGGCCGGAGTCCTTGGGCGCCTTGTCGTTTCCGATGATCTATCGCGGCCATCGGCTGACGGTGCGTGTCAGCGGCGATGGCGTCGAGATCAGCTCGGATCCCGGCGCGTCGCCGCCGATCGAGGTCACCTGCCGGGACCAGAGCGCGCGGCTCGAGGCGGGAGCTACGGTCCGGCTGCCGATGAACTCGGTGGGCGGGTGATGATCACCGGCTCTTCCGCCTGTGCGGCGGTACCGCTCGACCGCGGTCGTCAGCCGGAGCTACCCATTGGTCGAGTCGTTGATCTCGCGCATCGTTCCGGTGCCGGCAATCCGGGTGCGAGATCCGGTCCAGTTCGGTGTGGGCGATGCGCGCGGCCCAGGCACGGGCGCGTTCCAGCTCTCCTGGACCGAGCGGGCCGGTCGAGTCTTCGAGGAGGAAATCCATCGGGTCGTCGGCGAGGGCATAGCCCAAGCGCCGCAGTCGTTTTCCGATGCCGCGTGCGGTCGATCCGGGCAGCCACGACTGACCGGCCGGTTTGGTGGCGAACGCGATGGCAGTGTGCCCCCGCGGAACGGGCAGTGCCGCTTCGAGCCACTCCAGGACACCGATATCGGCGATCGGCGCATCGGTTCGCTTGGTGGCGTCGCGGCGGGTACGCCGACGGCCGAGCCGGAAGGTGCGGGCCGGTCCGCCGACCACGAGCAGATGCACCTTCGGAGCGGGCACTTCGGCGGCCGCGGCCACCGGCACGACTTCGACGTCGGCGTGCTCGCGCAGCCCTTCCGCGATGGCTTCCGCGACCGCCGCGGTGTTGCCGAACATCGATTCGTAGACGACTCGTGCACGCATGGCTGGCTCTCCTCCGCACCGCGCCTTGGCGAACGCGGGTACCACGGACGCTATGCGCCGTGAGAGACCGTGCACAGAGTCGAACCGACACTCGCCGCGGGACCTTGGCCCCGTCTTCCCCGTGTGATCCGGCGGGTTCGCAGACCGCGGTCCGCCACGTCTGGTGACCAACGCGGCGCCGGGTCGCGGATGCCGGCGAAGGGGGGAGGCCCAGTACACGAGGCCGCGCGGTTATCGATGCGCCCATCTTTTCGCCGCGGTGTGGTCGTGGGCGGGAATGACCTCGACGTCCGCGGGCAGGCGGTGCAGGCGGTGGATCGCGGCGAACGCGGCGGATCGGTCGTGGTCGACGAGAAGCCCTGGCAGCGGGGGTTTCTCGCGCAGCAGCCGGATCTGCTCCCGCCGCCAGACGGCGTCGCCCGCCAACAGCACGGTGCCCCCGTCCGCTACCGCGAGAACGAGCCCGATGCTGCCAGGGGTGTGCCCGGAGAGGTCCACCGCCAGCACCGAGCCGTCGCCGAAGAGGTCGTGGCTGCGGGAAAAGGTGAGTACGGGGGGCCCGTCGAGGTCGAAGGACGGTTTCGGTCGTGAGCCGAGCGACTCCGCGACGCCCATGGGGGCCGTCTCGGGGTTCGTCGCCCATCCCAATTCGGCCGTGGTCACCCGCAGCGTGAGGGATGCCGGCAGGTCGAGCAGTCCGGCCACGTGGTCCCAGTGGATGTGCGTCGCGATCGCGAAGTCGAGCGCGTCCACGGGGACAGCGGACAGCGCGAGCGAATCAGCTAGGCCGACAGGCGATTTACGTGGAGCGACGAGATCGCGATACGGGCGGCGCAGCTGTGGCAGGACCCGGGCGTGTACGTCGGCGCACATCGCCGGATCGACCACGAAACGAGCCTGTGGGTGTTCGACCAGGAAACTGGTCATAGCGATCGCTACCGCGGGCGGCCGCAACGCTCCTTCGATCACCCCGTAGGCCGGAGCGGGCCGCACGCCATGGATGAGCGCGGTCAGCCGGACCCTGGCTCGCGCCAGGGGCAATCCCGCGTCGGTGAGCGTGTCGAGCAACTCCGTGTCGCGACGTCGCGGCTGCAGCGTGCGCCACGGCATCGACATCCCGGCGGCGCAACACGACCACCACGTCCCGGCGGTACCGGTCCGCGCCGTCAACGGCCCCGCTGATGGCAGATCCACACCGGCCCCTTCCAGCCCGACCGGCAGCGGCACGGCCGACGAACAGCTTTCTCAGGCAAACCACGATGTTAACTCAGGTTCCGGCAGTCGACCGGTGCGCGATCGCGGACCCGCAGCGCGCCGGCGGGATGCGCGCGATGATGGAGGGGTGCGCACCCGCTTCCACGATCACCTCGAGCAGCTCGCCGACCACTTGCGAGCGATGTGCGTGCGCAATCGGGAGGCCATCGCGATGGCCACCGACGCCCTTCTCGGCGCGGATCTGGAGCTGGCCGAACGCACCATCGACTATTGCGCCGAAACCGCCGCGATGCGCGAGGACGCCGAGCACGCCGCGGTCACCCTGCTCGCCCTCGAAGCTCCCGTCGCGGGAGAACTGCGGCAGGTGGTGACGGCGCTGCAATTGGTCGATGACCTCACCCGGATGAGCGCGCTGACCGAGCACATCGCCGACGCCGCCAGACGCAGGCATCCCGCCGGCGTGGTCCCCGAACCGGTGCGAGATCTGATGACCCACATGGGTGCGGCGGCTGTCGACCTCGCCGACGCCGCGGTCGGTGTGCTGACCACCGCCGACCCCGGCGACGCCGCGGACCTCGACGCTCGCGACGACACCATGGACGATCTACACCGCGACCTACTGGCGGCGATCCTGGCCGAAGGATGGGACAACGGCACCGCAGCCGCGGTCGACGTCACTCTGCTCGGCCGCTATTACGAACGCTTCGGCGACCACGCCGTCGAGGTGGGCCGCCGCACCCTGTACATGACCACCGGGCGCCGCCAGGACGACGAGGTCGCGCAATCGATATAGGTCCGTGACGAGACGATCCAGGCCGGCCACGAAGGACCGGCCTGGATCGTCGAATATCGATCAGGCGAGGTCGAACCGGTCGTTGTCGACCACCTTGACCCACGCCGCCACGAAGTCGTCGACGAACTTCGTCTTGGCGTCGTCCTGCGCGTACACCTCGGCCACCGCCCGCAGCACGGAGTGCGATCCGAAGATGAGGTCGTTGGCCGTCGCCGTCCACTTCGCCGCACCGGAGGCGCGGTCGAAGCCTTCGTAGACGTTCTCCGCCGACTCCGACGCCTTCCACTCGGTGTTCTGGTCGAGCAGGTTGACGAAGAAGTCGTTCGTCAGCACGCCCGGCCGGTCGGTGAACACACCGTGGTCGGTGCCGCCGTAGTTGGCGCCCAGAGCGCGCAGACCACCGATGAGCACCGTCAGCTCCGGAGCCGTCACGTCCAGCATGTACGCCCGGTCGAGCAGCAGGCGCTCCAGCGGAGCCTTCTCGCCGGTCCGCGTGTAGTTGCGGAACCCGTCGGCCCGCGGCTCGAGCACCGCGAACGACTCGACGTCGGTGTTCTCCTGGGTGGCGTCCGTCCGTCCGGGTGCGAACGGCACCGTGACGTCGTGGCCCGCGTCCTTGGCGGCCTTCTCGATCGCCGCGGACCCGGCCAGGATGATCAGGTCGGCGAGCGAGACCTTCTTGCCGCCGGTGGCCGAACTGTTGAAGTTCTGCTGGATCTGCTCGAGCACCGGCAGCACCTTGGCCAGCTCGTCCGGCTCGTTGACTTCCCAGTTCTTCTGCGGCTCGAGCCGGATCCGGGCACCGTTGGCGCCACCGCGCTTGTCGGTGCTGCGGTAGCTGGCTGCCGAGGCCCAGGCGGTCTTGACCAGCTGCGCGACCGACAGGCCGGACTCGAGCACCTTGCTCTTCAGCTCCGCGATGTCCTGCTCGTCGATCAACTCGTGATCGACAGCGGGAACGGGATCCTGCCACAGCTGCGGCTCGGGAACCCACGGGCCGAGGTAGCGGCTGATCGGGCCCATGTCGCGGTGCAGGAGCTTGTACCACGCCTTGGCGAACGCCTCGGCCAGCTCCTCCGGGTGATCGAGCCAGCGCCGGGTGATCTCCCGGTAGATCGGATCTTCGCGCAGCGACAGGTCCGTGGTCAGCATGGTCGGCGTACGCGCGGGCCCGCCGAACGGATCCGGGATCGCGCCCTCGCCCGCACCGTCCTTCGGCTTCCACTGCCAGGCCCCGGCGGGGCTCTTGGTCAGCTCCCATTCGTAGCCGTACAGGTTCTGCAGGAAGCCGTTGCCCCACTTGGTCGGGGTGGCCGTCCAGACCACCTCCAGGCCGCTGGTGATGGCGTCCTTGCCCTTGCCGGTGCCGTAGGCGCTCTTCCAGCCCAGGCCCTGCTGTTCGAGGGGAGCGCCTTCCGGCTCGGCGCCGACCAGGCTGGCATCGCCCGCGCCGTGCGTCTTGCCGAAGCTGTGTCCGCCGACGATCAGCGCGGCGGTCTCCTCGTCGTTCATCGCCATGCGGCCGAATGTCTCGCGGATGTCGCGCGCGGCGGCCACGGGATCCGGCTGACCGTTGGGCCCTTCGGGATTCACGTAGATCAGGCCCATCTGGACGGCGCCGAGCGGGTTGGCCAGCTCGCGGTCACCGCTGTAGCGCTCGTCGCCGAGCCAGGTGTCCTCCGGACCCCAGAAGACCTCCTCCGGCTCCCAGATGTCCGGACGGCCGAAGCCGAAGCCGAAGGTCTTGAACCCCATCGATTCGAGGGCCACGTTGCCCGCGAACACCAGCAGGTCGGCCCAGGAGATCTTGTTGCCGTACTTCTGCTTGACCGGCCACAGCAGCCGGCGCGCCTTGTCCAGGTTGGCGTTGTCCGGCCAGCTGTTCAGCGGCGCGAAACGCTGCGCGCCCTGACCGCCGCCGCCGCGGCCGTCGGAGATACGGTAGGTGCCCGCGGCGTGCCAGCTCATCCGGATGAACAGGCCGCCGTAGTGGCCGTAGTCGGCGGGCCACCAGTCCTGCGAATTGGTCATGACCGCCGCGACGTCGGCCTTGAGGGCGTCGACGTCGAGCTTCTTGAATTCTTCTGGGTAGTTGAAGTTCTCCCCGAGCGGGTTGGACTTGGACGTATGGGCGTGCAGCACCGAGACATCGATCTGCTCCGGCCACCAGTCCTTGTTGCTGCGGGGGCGATGGTCCGTCTTCGCGGTGGGGGACGGGATCGCCGGGTTCTCGCTCTCGCTCGCGCTGTGGGTCTTGGTGTCAGGATTGGGCGGGCGGCTATCGGATGACACAGCATTCCTTCCTGAATGAGTGATGTGGGCTGCGATCACGAATGTGATCGGAAAGCCTGTGATTCCACACAATCGGGGCACAGGCCCCAGTAGATGACCTCGGCTTCATCGATCGAGAACCCGCTGTCATCGGACGCGGTCAGACACGGGGCCTCGCCGATGGCGCAGTCGACATCGGCGATCACCCCGCACCCTCGGCATACGACGTGATGGTGGTTGTCGCCGACCCGCGATTCGTAGCGGGCGACGGACCCGGACGGCTGGATACGCCGGACGAGGCCGGTGGCGGTGAGTGCGTTCAAGGAGTCGTAGACCGTTTGGTGGGACACCTCGGGCAGCGCGGATCGAACAGCGCGGATGATCGACTCCGTGTCGGCGTGCGGGTGGTCGTGCACCGCGCTGAGCACCGCGACCCGCGGGCGGGTCACACGTAGCGAAACTCCTCGCAGCATCTGCTGGAACTCCGAGGCCGTTGGCATGCTCGGAAGTCTCGTCCGTTTTCTGGAACGAGTCAAGAGTTTGTTCGGAAGTTGCGCGGTACGGGTCGCGCGGAGGCCGTCTCGAGGGTCGTCGGGCAGCGTACCCACTGTCGCGCAACGCGCGTGGGCGTTTGCGGCGATTCGATCGAGCAGGCGAGGCGCGGAGGATCCGGCTACCGGGTCGGATGGGCAACCAACGAGCTATCTCGGCGCTGCGGCCACATGGGCCCGCTCAGGGCCGGAAAACGGATCGGATGCAGCCTTCCTTTTTGTGCTTGAAGACGTCGTAGCCGTATACCGCGTCGTCGAGCGGCATGTCGTGGGTGATCAGGTAGGAGGGGTCGAGATCGCCCTGTTGGATGTAATCGAACATGCGGGGTACGAACCGCTGGCCGTATTGCTGTGCCGTGCGGATGGTGAGGCCCTTGTTGGTCACGGCGCCCATGGGGAATTTGTCGGTGAGACCGTATACGCCGAGCACCGAGACGATGCCGCCTTTCCGGCACGCGAGAATCGCTTCGCGCAGCGGTGTCGCGCGATCCGATTCCAGCCGGAGCAACTGTTTGGCCCGATCGTAGAGTTGCTGGAGTCCGGTGCCGTGTCCTTCCATCCCGACGGCCTCGATGCAGGCGTCGGGCCCGCGGCCACCGGTACTTTCGCGCAGGACCTCGTAAACGCTGTCGACGGCGGTGTAGTCGATGGTTTCCGCGCCGAACTGCTCTTCCGCCACACGCAGCCGCTCGGGAAGGCGGTCGATGACGAAGATCCGCTCGGCGTCGAGCAGGCGTGCCGTGTGCCCGGCCATCAACCCGACGCCGCCGCTGCCCCACACCGCGACGGTGTCGCCGGGGTGGATGTCGCAGAATTCGGCGCCCATCAGTCCCGTCGGCACGGCATCGGACAGGAACAATGCCTGTTCGTCGGTGATGCCCTCCGGTATCCGGAAACAGTTGGTGTCGCCGAAGGGGACACGGACATATTGCGCATGGGAACCCTGATAACCCCCGAAGGGATGGGTGTAGCCGTAGATTCCGCCGGTCGGGTAGCCGAAAAGCGGTTGTTGCAGAGCGCTGTTCGGATTGGTGGTATCGCAAAGGGAATACAGTTCGTGGTCGCAGTACCAGCACGATGCGCATCCGATGAAGGACGGGACCACGACACGGTCACCCACGGCGATCGAGGTGACTTCGGCTGCGGTTTCTACGACCTCGCCCATGAATTCGTGTCCGAAGACGTCGCCTTCCCGCATTCCCGGCAGATATCCGTCGATGAAGTGCAGATCGGACCCGCAGGTGGTGGTCAGGCGGACCTGGACGATGACATCGTGCGGATTGACCAGAATCGGATCGGGGACGGTTTCCACGGCGAGTTCGTTGACGCCGTTCCAGCAGAGCGCGTGCATGTCTCCTCCTGTTCACCGAGCGGAAGAGCGGGCGCTCGGATTGTGGGCCAGGGTGGGCATTTCGCCGGTCTGCAACCGGGCTCGGGCTCGGTAGAGCGCGGTGAACATGCCCGCGCCGGTCAGCAGGTCGGGCAGCGGGGTCCGGGCTCGCATCGTCACTTCGGTCCCGAGATTTCGCGGTGCTTCCCGGAAGGTGAGTTCGATTTCGAGACCCTGGCCTGCGTCCTGGTCGGCGGAGCCGACGAACCGGAAGTGTCCGTCCTCCTCGCGCAGTGTGGTCTTCCAGGTCGTGTGTCCGTCGGCGCCCGCGTGCAGCCTCCACTCGTAGGTGGACGGAGCGGGAGATCTGACCTCGGCGACGTCGCCGAGTACCTCGGACAGGCTCGTCGGGTCGCGCCAGAACTGCTCGACCTCGGCTCGTGGCCGGGCGATGGTCACGGTCTGACTGCCCGAGTAGCTGGTCGCCGACTCGATCACCCGTCCCACGAGATCGCTGAGCAGGTGTTTGGTGTCATCGATGTAGTGCATAGGGCCTCCTCTCGCTCTCCGTGGTCGCAAGGCACCCGGCACACACGAAGGGGCCCCGCGATTCGGACACGAACCATCGGCCGCAGAGTCGTGCGCTTCCTATGCGGTCTCGGAGCGGCTACCCGCCGCCGGAAACGCCAAACCGATTTCGTCCTGCTCCGACGGCCTCCGCCCACACCGCGCCGACGTTCATCTCGATCGGCCGATCTCCGCCTGCTTCGCCGTCAGGCGCGCGGCGAATTCCGGGGAGCCGAGGGAGGCGACCTGCGGCACGATCTCGGCGTCGACGGCGTCGGCGTGGGCGTCGAGGTTCGCGGTGTGGCGCATGGTGCGTTTGGTGGTGATGAGCAGATCGCGCGGAGCTTCGGCCGCGCCGCCGGCGAAGTCGATCGCTCCGGCGAGCAGCGCGTCGTGATCGCCGTCGATCACCCGGTGCGCCAATCCGGCGCTCAGCGCCGACCGGGCATCGAGGATCTCCCCGAACAGCGTCATCGCGGCGGCCCGTTGCGGTCCGACGGCGCGTTGCAGCATCCAGGTCATCCCGCCGCCGGGATGAAGGCCGAGCCGCAGGAATCGCGCGTCGAACCGCGCGCGGGGACCGGCGATCCTGACATCCGCGGCCAGCGCCAGATTGAGTCCCGCGCCGACGGCGGCGCCGCCGACCACCGCGATGGTGGGCAGTGCGCAGCGCGCGACCGCGAGGAATCCGTCGTAGATCACCCGCAGCCCCTCCTCGCGTGCCGCGCCGAGCGCGCTCAGATCAGCTCCGGCGCAGAATGCGGGCGGGGTTCCGGTGACGAGCACCGCGTGCACGCCGGTATCGCGCTCGGCCCCGGCCACCGCGGCGGCCAGTTGTTCGGACAGCGCCGGTGTCAACGCGTTCCGCCGATCCGGGTCGTGCACGGTGATGACCGCGACCTTGTCCCGCCGCTCACTCCTGATCTCCGCCATGACCGGATCGTAGGCGCCGGGGACGGTCGGAAGACGTGCGGGACCGCGCACCGTATCGGACAATGCCCGATCGCGAACGTGGTCGCCGACCGCTGCCACGGGCCGCGCCGACCGCGTCAGTCGATCGGCGGCAACTCCGTGCGTGAACCGATGGCGAACGCTTGGATACCATTTGCGCAAGTCCGCCGATGCGTGGCGAACAATTTGCGTTCATTCCGCGTCGAGTACCTTGCGGGCACGGTCGTAGTTCTCCTTGCGCTCCGAAGCGCCATTGGAACCTCCGTTGATTGATCTGGTGATCGCGTCGACATCCGATTCGTCGGCCCGGTCGTTCAAATTCTTGGCGTCCCAGAACCACCCCGCGGTTGCGAAGGCGTACTTCGGGTCGGCGGCCAGCTTGTGATCGCCGACGAGATCGACACCGAGGGCCTCGCCCGCCTTCCGGTAGTTGTTGCGACCGGTCAGCTGCAACGCGCCACGGCCGTGGAAGCGGGCGCCGTCGCCGGGCTTGTTGTTGCCCAAGCTTCGGCCGACGCTGGAGCCGGGCCCGTAGAGGCGGTTGAAATATTCGTCGTCACCGTATTCGTCGAGCGTTTTCAGGTCGTCGGTTTCCACCCCGATCTGGGCTAGGAAAGCGGCTTCCCGCTTCGGCGTGTCGATCCCGAAGTCGCGCATCGCCTGGTCGAGGTAGGGCAGGTACTCCCGCAATTTCGCACGCGATGTGCCGGGGAAGATCCGCTCCAGTTGTTCCAGGGTCAGCGGGCCCGTGGTCCCGGCCCGGTCGGCATTGTGCCCGGCGACCGCGGCGAATCTCGTCTCCACCCGCACGAGGGTTGCGACGACTTCGGTCAGGAGTGCCTTCTCCTCGGTCGGCGACAATTTCTTCGAGCGCGCCGAGACCGCCACCGTGGCAGCTTGCAGCACCGGTGCGAGACGTGCTGCCTCGTCTCCGATCGTTCCGATCAACGCGATGTTGTCCTTCGCCACGTCGCCCACCTTGCCGGATATTCGCGTGGCTTGGGCTTTCAGATCGTCGGCAAGGCGGGCCAGCTTTCCGGACTTCTCGTTGTAATGCGTGGTGACGATGGACTCGTTGGCCACGTCGTACAAGTCGGCCTCATCGAGCAGGACGATCAGGTCCGGAATGTCCTCGGGCTGTCCGTTGCCGAGTTGGTCGACCATGAGATCCAAGGCGTTTCGAGTGAACTCGATGACTTCCCGCAGCGTGGCCGAGGCTTGGGGTGGGGCGATCAGACTCTCGATCTGTTTCCGGGTATCGGCGACCGCCGAGGACGCCGGCGGGGTCGGATCCGCCCCGAGTATCTTGGCCGGTAGTGCGAGCAGGCCGTATCGGGCCCGCCCCCAGGGATCCGCCTGCAACGGGTCGTAGTAGGGGGTGCCCATGTCCACGATTCTCGCATGACCAGCGCAAACGTCCGCCATTCCCTGCCCAGCTGTGACAAGGCGGTCTCACCCAGCGGGGAATATCCTCGGGTGCTTCGAGTGTCTGCCGATTTCTGCGGCGACGCCTCCGCGCAAGCGGCATGCAAGCCGGTGCAAGTGCCGGGCAATTCGTCCGCCGCAAAGTGTTTCGCATGAACGAGACACGTGAAGTGGTGGTGGTCGGCGCCGGGCCGGTCGGGCTCATGCTGGCCTGTGAGTTGCGGCTCGCGGGGGTGGATGTGCTCGTGGTGGAGCGTCTCACGGAGCCGGACCGCACCATCAAAGCGGGGGCGATCAATGTGCCCACCGCTCAGGCGATGTACCGGCGCGGGCTGCTGCCGCACCTGCGCGCCGAGCAGGACGCCGCGTTCGCCCGGTTCGCGCAGTTCCGTCGCGATGGCGGCATGCCGCCGATCGACCGGGGGCGGCGGCCGGCGGTGGGTCACTTCGCGGGCATCATGCTGAATACGGACGCCGTCGACTTCGACGATCCGGAATTCGCCGAGGCCGGTCCGGCCGCCGAGGTCTTCCTGGTGGCCCAGCAGTCCGTCGAGGCGATACTGGGTGGCCGCGCTGCCGAACTCGGCGTGGAGGTCCGGCGCGGGGTGGAGGTCATCGGGCTGTCCGACGACGGCGAGGGTGTCACCGTCGATTGCGGTGACCGTAGGGTGCGCACCGGCTGGTTGGTCGGCTGTGACGGCGGGCGCAGCACGGTCCGCAAGCTCGCCGGGTTCGAGTTCCCCGGCCTGGACCCGGAGATCACCGGCCATCAGGCGATCGTGGACATGACCGGAGCCGAGAACCTCCGAATGAGCTGGAATGCCACCGAAACCGGTATCTACGCCTATGGACCGATGCCCGGCCGCGTGCTCACCGTCGAACTGGACGGCCCGCCCGCCGACCGGGAGACCCCGGTGACGGCGGCCGAATTGCAGCAGAGCATCCGTGCCGTGAGCGGAGTCCCGGTGGTCGTCACCGCCGTGCATTCGGCCACCCGTTTCACCGACAACACCCGCCAGGTCCCCGATTACCGCAAGGGCCGTGTGCTGCTCGCCGGTGACGCCGCACATGTGCACTCACCTTTCGGAGGGCAGGGCCTGAACCTCGGTATCGGCGACGCGGTGAATCTCGGCTGGAAGCTGGCCGCGGAAGTGCGCGGCTGGGCGCCCAGCGGTCTGCTCGACACCTACACCGCCGAACGCCATCCCATCGGCGCGTGGGTGCTGGATTGGACGCGCGCGCAGGTCGCTTTGATGCGCACCGACATCCGCAGCCGTGCCCTGCGCGCCGTCGCCGCCGAACTGCTCGCCTCGCGCGACGGCGCGACCGGCGTGTTCAAGAACATCTCCGGTGTTCGGCATCGCTACGACATCGGCGGGGGACACCCGCTCATCGGATCGGTCGCTCCCGACATCGAATTGGCCGACGGCACCCGCCTCGGTGAGCATTTCACCGGCGCGGAGGGCATCCTGCTCGACCTCGTCGATTCCGGCGACCTGGGCTCCCACGCCGCGGGATGGTCCGGGCGGGTGCGGGTCGTCACCGCGAAAGCCGCTCAGCCGCGCGAGCTTTCGGCGATTCTGGTCCGTCCCGACGGTTGCGTGGCGTGGGCTGCCGACGGCGGTGACCTGGACGGCCTCGAGGAATCGCTGGCCCGTTGGTTCGGTGCTCGCGCGCACACCTGATATTCGCGCGGACCGCGCCGCGCCCGGTGATGCCGTGGGGACATCGCCGGGTCGGTTCGGCGGGCGCCGCGGTCAGCTCAGCAGTCGCTGTTCCAGTTGCGCGAGGACGGCTCGGTTGCGTTGCGCGTCCAGGGCAAGGGCCGCCGCCCAGACGTGCGCCGAGATGACTCCGGTCTGGACTCGGTCGATCCAGTCGTGAATGGTGCTGCGCCGATCGAGGGTGTCGCTGTCGAAGGTGATCGGTTCGAGCTCCGGCAGATGCACGTAGCGCAGCTGGGTGATCTCCCTTCCGCGGGCGTCGAAGATGCTGGCGGCCCACACTTCTTCGGGGGTGGAGGATTCTTCCGGCCCGTCCGGCGATGGGGTGATCGTGTCGGGCTGGTTGTCGATCCCGTGCACGACGGCGTCCGTGGCGGCCTGGTGGGCCAGCCCGAATCCCCACAGGCGGCCGTTCATACCCGCCATCATCCGCCCGGCGATGTCCAGGATGGGAGAGCCCGCCACGGTGGGGGTGTCGTTGGGCGAGAATTCCGCGAAGCCCGCCGCACTCGCGCTGTCGTCCTCGCCGGTGCCGGTGAAACCCCAGACGTGGACGAGGCCGGTGTCGGTGGTCGGCGCATCGCTGCGGCGCGTGATCATGGCGGGCAGCAGGATGTCGATGACGGATCGGGCCGGATACCGAATCGCCGGTACGGTACTCGGACGACGTGAGCTGTTGTTGCGCTTGGGGTTCCGGCGGCCGGACATAGAACTTCTCCGTCGAAGTGTGGTTTCGGACAAGGCGTCGATCCGGTGGTGCTCAGCGTTGTCAGTGTAGATAGACCGACCGGTGACGTTGTCGACAACAGCGCATACTCGTCCGCGTCGCATGCGCGAACCAACGGCCTCGGCAACCGCGCTCGGTTCACCGTCTCGCCGACTGCCGCGGGCTGTTCGTCCAGGTCGGCGCTGCGGTGGGCCGGCTCATCGCCGTGTGTGCGCGCACCCGCGCGGGCGGCGTCGGCATCAGGACGTGTTGACAAGCGTGAACCCAGCGGCGGCAGCCTTTTCCGGGCGGCGTCAACCCGGAAAGCCGTTCGTCAGGTCAGATGGTCGGCTGGATGCAGTCGGTCGGGGAAGCAGAACCGGAGGTTCGCCGCGCCTTTCGCGGTGTCGGTCGTCGTGATGAGCTGGTAGCGCAAAGGTGCTCGGTCCGCGGCGGCGGTGATCCAGATGGAGCGGTGGCTCATCGCGAGATTCTCCGACGCGCCGCCGATATGGGCGGTCCGGCAGCACCGGCGGGGTCGCGCTGCCGGATCGGCGGTCAGGCGGTGCGATCCAGCCGCGGCGCGGAATGCCCTATCGTGGCGCTGGTTTCGCCGATGAGGCGCCGCAGGAAGGCTTCCTGCTGCTCGCGTCCGTGGATGGCGGCGCGGTCGAGGCCGCCGGGAGTCAGGTGGGTGTAGGCGGTGCGCACGAGGTTGACTGGGATGCGCAGCGCCGGGTACCAGGGCGGGACATAGGCGGGCAGGCCGAGGATACGCATCGCCTTGGGTCCGAGGAAGGCGCTGCTGACGGACAGGTGCTGGGCGCGGGCGAGCCGGCCGCGCAGCGTAGGCAGGTTGGGATAGGACCAGTTCAGTGGATCGTCGGCCATAGGTAGGGCGAGCTGGCGGCTGGTCTCGTCGGGATTGGTGATGGCGGTCAAGCAGTGGTCGAGGATGGCGATGCCGTTGCGGAAGCTGGTGGGCAGCCATCGCTCTTCGACGCCGATCAGCCAGCCGACGTAGCGGGTGAGGTGGGCGGCGGCGGCCAGCTCACGGGGGGAGAGGATGACGCCGAGCGCCATGCCGCCGACGACGGGCGCGAGCAGGGCGCCGACGAGGGTGGCGGCCATGTCGGTCTGGTTGATCGGCAGGCCCCATTCCTCGGTGCGCCAGTCGGGCATGGCGGCGACGTGCCTGCGGACCAGCGAGTGGATGAGGCGCACGTGCAGGGTGGAGCGGTAGCCGACACCGTAACGGTCCATGCCGTTCTCGGTGGACACGTCCATCGCCCATTGCAGGGTCTCGGCGAACCGGCGGGCGGGGCCTTTCTCCAGGGCGCCGGTGCGCAGAAGGGTCTTGTTGAAACCGGAGGCCAGATAGCCGCCGATGAAGGAGACGTCACGGGCGAAATACAGCCCGTCGTTGCCGCCGGAACGGAACACTCGCTCGCCGTCGCGCAACAACTTCGGGTCGACCCAGGCGGGGGTGTCCTCGACGGCGGTGAAGAACTCGCGCAGCGGCGCGGGCGCGCCGGGGATGCTGTCGACGCCCGACCGGAGTGCCTGCTCGAACAACGGCCGCGTGACGGCCATGCCTTCGGTGTACATCCACTCCACGAGGCTGTCCATCGGCTCGTCGCCGACGAGCAACGAGGCGCCGAGCAGCTGCCAGCGCTGCGGGGAGGGTTTCCCGATGCGCAGCAGCGCGGCGAACGGGCCCAGGCCCGGCGCCTTACGAGGCCGCTCGGGATGCCGGGCCGGGATTGTCGCGGACGTCGTCATGGGTGGGCTCCTCGTCGGTGCGGGTGATGCCGTGTTTCATCAAAGGCACGATGGTGGTGCGGACAAAGGCACGGGCGCGGTCGTCGTCGGTGAAGTCGACGCTGCCGCCCCCGGGGGTGAGCATCAGCGAGTGGGCCAGGCGGGCGACGAGTTCGGCCACCGGGCGCGGGTCGTACTCGTCGACGAGGCCCGTGGACTGGGCATGATTGAGCATGCCGACGATGTACTCGATGCCGATGGACACCAGGCGTTCGCCCTGCACGGTGGAGAAGCGCAACGCTTCGTCCGGCGCGACCCGCAGCAGCTGGGTGACCAGCCGGTGGATGCGGGTCTGCAAGAGGACGTGCAGCATCGTGTCCTCGATCTGGGCGTCCACGTCGATGGCGGTGGCGGCGATCGCGGTCACCTCCGCGAGCATGCGTCGGGTCTCGCGGGCCAGGACCGCTTGGATCAGGTTGTCCTTGCCCGCGAACCGGCGGTGGATGGTGATCCGGCTGAGCTCGGCCATGCGGGCGATGTCCTCCAGGCTGGCCCGGCGGATCCCGACCTGCAGGATTCGTTCGAGCGCGGCGTCCATGATCCGTTCGTCGACGCCGTCGGAACCCTCGCTCATGATACAAACATACAAAGACTGTGTCATTGAGTCAATGATTCGACGAGTGTGGCCGTGACACCGGTCGTGTTCGTCGCCGCGCCATGTTGTCGCTCCCGGATCACCCGCCACGAATTGAATTGCGCGGGAAGCGGACTCCCGATCCGTGCGGCCGCGGGAAACGTGGGAGACGATGACCGGACTGCGATGGCCCACCGTAGCGCTGCGCTGGTCCGCCGTGCTCGCGGTCGCGGCTTGGACGGGCGGATGCGCGACCTTGCTCGGTGAGCCTGCTCCGCCGCCTTCGGCCGAGGAGATCGCCGCCGCCGCAGCGGAATTGGCCGGACTACCGGCTTCGGAGGTGGCCGAGCAGCGGATGGCGTCGGTCGGGGCCTGGCCCGGGTTCCAGGAAACGGCCCGAGCGCCGGCCGCGTCCGTGGGTGCGACGGACATGCTGCCGGGTGCGGCATCGTCACCGGACCGGTACGTCACGTTCGAAGGCTCGGATGGGGCCGAGTGGGACAGCAACACCGAACTGTCGGTGTTCGCCGATGCCCGGTCGATGACGATCACCGCGACCGTGGGCTGCCGACTACCCGCGGATGAGCGGTCGCCTCGGTGACTTTCCCTGTCAGACCTGTATTCCCGTGCCCCGGAACGCTCGCCGGTAGGCGCCCGGGGTCGTGCCCACCTGGGCGCGGAAGCGGCGGCGCAGGTTGACCGCGGAGGTCAGGCCGACCCGTGCCGCGATCGCCTCCACCGGCAGGTTCGTCTCCTCCAGCAGGGTGCGCGCCTCGGCCACCCGGCGGGACAGCAGCCATGCCCCCGGGCTCGTGCCGAGCTGATCGGCGAAACGCCGGGCCAGCGTGCGCGGCGAAACGCTGAGGTGTGCGGCCAGATCGCCGACCGACAGCGCTGTCCCGAGCCGCGCGCCGGCCCACTCGAGCAGGCCGTCCAGCGCGTCCGTGGGTGGTGTGGGCGGGGCGTACTGTGCTTGGCCGCCCTCGCGGTGCGGCGGCATCACCATGTGCCGCGCGACGAGCGTGGCATGCGCTGCCCCATGGTCCTTCCGGACGAGGTGCAGGCACAGGTCGATGCCCGCGCCCGCTCCGGCGCTCGTGGCGACATCGCCGTGGTCCACATAGAGCACGTCCGGTTCCACCCGAACCTCCGGGAATTCCCGCGCCAGCTGTGCGGCGCGCGCCCAGTGCGTCGTCGCCGAGCGTCCGTCCAGCAAGCCCGTGCGGGCCAGCGCGAACACTCCGGAGCAGATCGTGACGAGCCGCGCCCCACGGGCGTGCGCCCGCAGCAGCGCGCGACGCACGGCGGCCGAGAGTGGCGCCTCCACCGGCGCCCAGCCGGGGATGAGCACGGTGTCCGCGGAAGCGAGCGCCGAAAGGCCCTGCGACACTTCCAGCGTGTACCCGGCCGATGTCGGTACCGGCCCTGGCGTCTCCGTGCACACCTCGAACTCGTAGTAGTGCGGCACCCCGGCCCGCTGTGTGCCGAAAACCTCCGCGGCGCAGCCCAGCTCGAATGTCGACTGCACCGGCCGCACCAGGGCTACCACGCGATGCATGGCAAGAATGTACCTGGTGGCGGCAGACTGGACACTTTCTCGGTCCGCTTCCACGCGGCACCGTGAAAGCCATGCATTCCGAAATCCTCGCCCAGGAGGGCTACACCTCTGTGTCCGTCGCGGAATCCCCGGTCCGGGAGCTATTTCCCGGCATCCGGGTTCGGCACCTATGGACCGGGCCGTCCGGGGCGAGCGCCAACGTGCTGGAGATGGACCCGGGTACGTCGTGGCCGCGCCGCGACGTCCACGAGCCCGGCCCCGAGGAGGTTTACGTGGTCGCGGGCACCTTCAACGACGGCGCGCGCGACTACCCGGCCGGGACCTTCCTGCACGCCCCGGCCGGATCGTGGCACGTGCCGGGGACTGCGACCGGCTGCACGCTGTTCGTCTTCTACCCGGAAGGCTGATCGCGCCGGCGGTCTCCGGCCCCGACGGGCGTCGAGGTTTCGGCGAGGCCGGTCAGCGCCTGCGGCAGTGGCCCTTGGTGCAGCACGCCGAGACGTTGGGTGGCGCGAGTGAGGGCGACGTAGAGTTCGGCCGCGCCGCGCGGGCCGTCGGCCAGAATTCGTTCCGGCTCCACGACCAGGACGGCGTCGTATTCCAAACCCTTGGTCTCCGCCGCCACCGCGCCCGGCACGTCCGGTGGCCCGATCACGACGCTGGTGCCTTCGCGTGAGGCTTCGTCGCGGACGAATTCGTCTATGGCGGAACTTATTTCGTCGGCGGTGACCTGCCTGGACCACGGCCGTACGCCGCATGCGCGAACCGACTCCGGTGGCTGGACGCCGGGTGCGAACGTGGCGAGCAGCTCGGCGGCGACGGTCATGATCTCCGCCGGGGTGCGGTAGTTCACCGTCAGCGATCGGTAAACCCACCGGCCGGGTACGTACGGATCCAGCATCGCGCCCCACGAGGTCGCTCCGGCGGCCGACCGGCGTTGGGCGAGATCGCCGACGATCGTGAAAGATCGCCCCGGGCAGCGCCGCATCAGCACCCGCCAATCCATTTCGGACAGTTCCTGGGCTTCGTCCACCACGACGTGCCGGTAGGTCCAGTCCCGGTCCGCCGCCGCGCGTTCGGCGAGTTCCCGGGTGTCGCGCTCGAGGAAGCGATCCGCCAAATCCTCCGCGTAGAGCAGGTCCTGGGCGAACAAGTGGTCCTCGTCGTCCATCATGTCCTCGCGGCTGACCAGAATGTCCAGCACACCCGCCGCGTACTCGGCCTGGGCCTGCTGTTCCCGCTCGGTGTCGTCGTCCCGCTGCACACGGCCGAGCAGATCGACCAATTCATCGAGCAGCGGCACGTCCGACACCGTCCAGGCATCGCCTCTGCGGCGCAGGAGGGTCGGGTCGGCGCCCGCCGCTGCCAGCCGTTCCGGGGATTCGTACAGCTCCGCCAACAGCGTCTCCGGTGTCAGGATCGGCCAGAGTTCGTCGAGCGCGGCGGTGAACCGGTCGTTGTCCGCGAGTTCCGCGCGCAGGTCCGACCGCAGGTTCTCCCATGCTTCGCGGTCGTCGCGGGTCAGCCAGCCCCGGCCGATGCGGGCGATCGCCCGCTCGGTGAGCACCCAGGTGACGATCTCGGTGAACACGGCGCGAGCTTCGTTGTGCGATAGCCCGCTCGCCCGCGCCTCCTCCCGGCCCCACTCCGCGGTTTCGGCGTCGATTCGCACGGTGACGTCGGACAATTCGATCGACAGCGGATGCTCCGGCACCCGCTGCCGATCGGCTACGGCCGCCGCGAGCACGTCCAGGATCCGCAGCGACCCTTTGTGCCGGGCGGCGTCCGGGTCGTCCTCCGCGGTGACGTGCAGGCCGGGCACCAGGTCGCCGGTGGTCGTGAACACGACGTTCGTCTCGCCCAGCGACGGCAGAACGCGGCCGATGTGGTTCAGGAACGCCGGGTTGGGGCCGACCACGAGCACGCCGTGGCGTTCCATCCGCTCCCGCTGGGTGTAGAGCAGATACGCGACGCGGTGCAGCGCCACGACGGTCTTGCCGGTGCCGGGGCCACCCTCGATCACCAGCACGCCCGGGTGGTCGAGCCGGATGATCTCGTCCTGTTCGGCCTGGATCGTCGCCACGATGTCGCGCATCCCCTCGCCACGCGGCGCGTCGACCGCCGCGAGCAGCGCGGCGTCGCCGCGCTCGGCGCCGCCGGGGCGGCCGAGGACCTCGTCGGTGAAATCGACCACTCGGCGCCCGCGGGTATGGAATTGCCTGCGCCTGCGCATGTTCTCCGGGCTGGCGGCGGTGGCGACGTAGAACGCGCGCGCCGCGGGCGCCCGCCAGTCGAGCAACAGCGGTTCGTACTCGTTCTGCGCGTCGAACAGGCCGATGCGGCCGATGTAGGAACGTTCGCCCGACAAGGCGTCCAATCGCCCGAAACACAGCCCGTTGTCCGCTACGTCCAGCCGCTTCACCTCCCTGGCCAGCGTGCGCACCTCGACATCCCGTTCCATCGGCGTTCCGCCGTTTCCGCGCAGAGCGGTGGTGTATCCGCTCCTCGCTCGCGCGCGCTCGGCGTCGAGCCGCGTGTAGAGCCCGGCCACGTAGCTCCGCTCGGACCGCAATTCGTCCTCGTACCCCTGAGTTGACACAGGCCCCTCCGTTTCGTGGCTCGACGATCCCGCGCGGACGCCGCTGCTCGCCCGATCGCATCGAGCAGTAACGCCGCAGCCAGCGATTCTGCGGCACGACCCGGGTCTTGCCGCAAGCCCCCGGGTGCGCTATAGGTTGTAGGTGGAGGGGGTCAGACGCGGGTGAGTTCGAACAGCGGAATGACGCGTTCGGTCTTCGCCTGGTAATCCGCGAGAACGGGAGCCAGCTCGACAACTCGCTCGAAATACCGGTCGCGTTCGTCGCGCGGCAACTCACGAGCGATCACGGCATAGGCATCGGTGCCGACCTCGACTCGGGCACGCGCGTCGGCACGCAGGTTGTGCACCCACGCCGGATCCTTGGGCGAGCCGAGGTAGGAGCCGACGACCAGCATCCGCCCGTCGACGGTCACATACGCGAGCGGTGACAGCCGGGGCGCGCCCGACTTCGCGCCCGTCGTGTGGAGCAGCAGTAGCCTGCCGCCCGGTAAGCCGGCGACCTCGCCGCCGTTGGCGCGGAACTCTTCCACGATGCCGCGGTTGAAGCCGTCCAGCGCGTCGGTGTCGGAAGCCAGTCTGTCCTTGTCGATCTCGGTCATGTGCATGGCAACTGTCCGATGGGCGAGGTCCATTCCGGGCATGTCGCGGCGGCCGAAATCGTCCCGGCCCTACTCGACCAGCCTCGCGCTCTTCAGCCAGTCGTAGGCGACGTCGGCGGGGTCTTCGCCGTCGATGTCGACCCGGCCGTTGAGATCCTGCATCAGCTCGTCGGTGAGGTGCTCGGAGATGGTTGCGAGCAGCGCGCGCAATTGCGGGTACCGATCGATGATCGCGCCGCGCACGACGGCGGTGCCGCTGTAGGGCAGGAAGAACTTCCGGTCGTCCTCGAGGACCACCAGGTTCAGGTTCTTGACCCGGCCGTCGGTGGTGTAGATCATGCCGAAATTGCACGGGGCGCTCTTGGCCGTGGCCGTGTAGACGACACCGGCGTCCATCCGCGTGACGTTGCCGGAGGGGACACCGTTCGGATCGTTGTAGGGAATACCGTATTTCTGCAGCATCGGAATGAAACCGTCGGCGCGGCTGAAGAATTCGTCGTCGACGCAGAATGTCCGGTCGGGCACCGGGAGCGCGGCCACGTCGGACAGCGACTTCACATGCAGGCGTTCGGCGGTCGGGGTCGAGGCGCCGAAGGCGTACGTGTCGTTGAAGTTCGCCGGTGGCAGCCACTCCAGATCGTGGTCGCGCTTCTCGATGTCGTGCACGCGCTGCCAGAGTTCGGTCGGGTCGGAGATCGTCTCGGTCTGGTTGTGGTAGTTGACCCAGCCGGTGCCGGTGTACTCCCAGAGCACATCGGCGTCGCCGCTCAGCTGAGCCTGCCGGGACGAGGCCGAGCCCGGCGCCCCGGTCAGGTCGGTGACCTTCGCGCCCGCCGCGGCCAGGTAGGTCGCGGTGATCTTGCCCAGCAGCACCCCCTCGGTGAAGCTCTTCGAGGTGACGACCAGCTCGGCGCCGTCCAGCGGCCGGTCACCGCCGGGCAGGCGCGCGTCGTGGAAGGTTCCCGAGGAGCTCACCAGACCGCACCCGGCGAGCGCCGCCGCCGATACGACGAGTGCGCAGAGCAGGGTGACCAGCCGGGCTCGTGGCGATCTCATGAGATACCTCGTGGGGTCGCGGCCAGTTCCACCAGTCGGCCGAGCCAGTCGATGATCAACGCCAGGAGTCCGACCAGAATCGCGCCGGAGACCAGCAGTTTGGGCAGGAAGAGGGTGACGCCGGTGGTGATCAGCGTGCCGAGGCTGGTCGCGCCGATGAACGTGCTCAACGTCGCGGTGCCCACGAGGATCACCAACGCCGTGCGCACCCCGTTCAGAATCACCGGGACCGCGAGCGGCAGTTCGACCTGCAACAGCGTGCGCGCGGCGGAATAGCCGATGCCGCGGGACGCCTCGATGGTGCGCTGATCGACTTGCCGGAGCCCGACGATCGTGTTCTGCAGGATGGGCAGCACCGCGTACACGACGAGTCCGACGATCGCCGTGCGGAATCCCGTGCCCAGCCAGAAGGTGAACAGCACGAGCAGCCCGACCGCGGGCGCGGCCTGGCCGATATTGGCGATATTGACCGCGATCGGCTCGAGCCGCCGCAACGCCGGGCGGGTCAGCGCGATGCCGAGCGGAATCGCGACGACCACCACGATCACCGTGGCCACCACGGTCAGCTCGATGTGCTGGGCGATCGTGGTCCGCAGGTTGTCCCAGCCGAGGGACGCCCGCTCGGTCGCGGTGAATGTCGTCGACCGGTACCAGAGGATGTATCCGACAGCGATGACGAGGATGACGATCGGTTCGAACCACACGTCGATCGGCAGGCGGCGCAGACGGCTCATGACGGCTCGTCCGATCCGGGTTCCTCGTCGGCGGCGACCACCGGCGTGGGCGCCGGATCGGTTCCGTCGACGTAGGTGACGTAGGAGAGATCCTCCGCGTCGGCGCGGCCTTCGGCGAGTTTGGTCCGGATCACGTCGGTGACCGTGTCGATGCTGAGCGAGCCGAGGACCGCGCCGCGGCCGTCGGTGACCAGGGCGGCGCCTTGGCTGGTGGCGAGCATGGCGTCGAGCGCGTCGTTGAGCGTCGAGGATCGTGCGACCACGGGCAACCGCCGATCCAGGTAGTCGGAGACCTCCGGTTTGGTCGCCAACTCCGTGAGCGAAGGCCACGACCGGGGCCGCCCGGCCTCGTCGACGACGACGACCCAGGTCTGTCCGGCGGCCTCGGCGCGGTCGATCACGCCCTGCGCCGACTCGCCGATCCGCGCGGTGATCACGTCGTCGTAGGCGACGTCGCGCACCCGCGACACGGTCAGATAGGCCAGCTTCGCGCCAGACCCGACGAACTCCTCCACGAACGGTGTGGCCGGATCGGTGAGGATCTCCTCCGGACTCGCGTACTGCTCGACCTGACCGCCTTCGGACAGGATGAGCACCTTGTCGCCGAGCTTGGTGGCCTCTTCGAAGTCGTGGGTGACGATCACGATGGTCTTGCCGAGTTCCTGCTGGATCGCGATCAAGCTGTCCTGCAGGCGAACCCGGGTGATCGGATCGACCGCGCCGAACGGCTCGTCCATGAGCAGCACCGGCGGGTCGGCGGCGAGCGCACGGGCTACCCCGACGCGCTGCTGCTGTCCGCCGGACATGTCCTTCGGCAGCCGGTCGGCGTAGGTGGCGGGATCCAGACCGACCAGATCGAGCAGGTACTCGGTGCGTTCGGCGATCCGCTTCTTGTCCCACCCGAGCACCCGGGGGATGGCGCCGACGTTCTTGGCGACGGTCCAGTGCGGGAACAGGCCACCGGACTGGATGACGTATCCGATCGACTGCCGGAGCTTGTCCGGGTCCTCCCTGGTGACATCGCGGCCGCCGATGAAGATGCGGCCCTCGGTCGGCTCGATCAAGCGGTTGATCATCTTCAACGTGGTCGTCTTGCCGCACCCGGACGGGCCGACGAACGCGACGATGTCTCCCGCCTCGATCTCGAGGTCGAGGCGCCGCACCGCAGGCTTGTCCTGGCCTTTGTAGCGCTTGACGACCGAGTCCAGTGTGATGGACGCACCGGTCACTGAGCGTTGCGTCGGCGCGGGAGCGGGCCCGTTGGTCACATGCGCGGTCATGACAGTCCCTTTGCGATCGTGAGGCGTCCGAGCAGGACGAGGAGTGCGTCGAACACCAGCGCGATGATGACGATGAGGATGGTCCCGGTGAGCGCCATCTCCAGGGAGTTCGCGCCGCCGAGGCGGGAGAGGCCGTTGAAGATCAGCGATCCCAGGCCCGGTCCGAGGACGTAGGCCACGATGGCGGCGACCCCGACGATCATCTGCGTGGACACCCTGATGCCGGTGAGAATCACCGGCCAGGCGATCGGCAATTCGACGGTCAGCAGAATGCGCCGGCGCGAGAAGCCGATCCCACGGGCGGATTCGACGACCGAGGCGGGCACCGACCGCAACCCCACGATCGCGTTGCCGACCACCGGCAACGCCGCGAAGAACGCCAGCATCACGAACGAGGGGACGACCCCCAGCCCGAACGGGACCAGCAGGATAGCCAGCAGTGCCAGCGAAGGAATCGTCAGCGCGACGCGGCTGGTGGTCAGCGACAGCGCGGACAGCAGCGGTAGCCGGTAGACCGCCACCGCGATGAGGACGGCGACCACGGTTCCGACCAGAACGGTTTGGAACGCCAGGGAGGCGTGTTGATAGGTCAGGAACGCCAGGACTTCGCCCCGCCCCCTGATATAGCTCCATAAATTCACGGGATTCCCCTCGTCAGCCGAAGACCGGTCGGTACCTGTCCGTGTACAGCCGCGCGAGCCGGTGAAAAGTCGTGGACAACGCGGGTTCGATTTCCGGCGGCACGCGGAAAGCGAATCGCCGCACGGCCGAATTCGCGCTCCTTTTCGACCGTAACCGATTCTTTGCCGGACACGAGTTCTGTGGGCACGAGTCCTCCGGTCACGAGACGGGTTATGCCGCCTGTGTGACGGGGTCGACCGCCGAGTAGAGCCCGGCATTGCCCGCCGTCACGGTGCTCGGCGCGCCGACGTGACCGCCTGACTCGACCACCTGCGGAGCGGATGCGATGCCGGCTGTGTGATCGGCGGACATACCAGGGCCTTTCGCTCTAACCGGATGATCGGGTCAGAGGAAACCACGCCCACCCGGGTGCGGCCAGCATTACAGTCAGCCGGATCGAAATGGGCGTGCTTCGCCGTCTCACCGGTCTGCGCGCAGATCCACCGGCAGGATCACGGCCCGGCTGTGGCAGGTGTCGAGCGAGATGCTGGTCGCTTGACGGGCACGTCGTCAGCTCTCGGAGCCCTGCCCCGGGGCAGTGGCGACAGGGTGGCGAGAGCTGAAGGCGTTCACCGGAAGAATGTTCCCCACACTCGGTAGCGGTGTTTCGAGATGGCGGTGAGCGGCTCCGCCGTCAGCGCACCCGGCGTGATCTCCGCGAAGCTCGACACGTCGCGGCAGAGGTGGGACTGGTCGGTGTATCCGCATGTCGCCGCGACGTCGGCGGCAGGAAGACCCGTCAGCAGGCCTTCGACCGCGTGCCGGAACCGGACCAGCATCGCGGCCCGCTTCGGGGTGAGTCCGATCTGAGCTTCGAACCTGGACCACAGCCGTTTGCGGCTCCATCCGCAGGATTCGGCGAGCTCGCCGACCAGCACCTGCCCTCGGCTCGCGACGATGCGTCGCCAACTGGCGACGACTTCCGGGTCCGGGGTCCGGGTAGGGTCGGCACACCGCCGCAAGAACGAATTCGTCAGCGCGAAGCGCTCCTCCCACGTCTCGGCACCGGCGAGCCGCTCACGCAGCAACAGCGCCCCGCGACCCCACAGATCGTCCAAGCCGACGACCGTGTGGCCCAGATCGACCGGATCGATAGTCGACAACGAATAGAACTGCAGCGGCGACAAGCGCGCCTCGATGCATTCGGCCCGCTCGGTGCGCACCCGCATCGTCCCGTGCGGAAACCCGGAGACGAAGCCGCTGAGTGCCTGCCGGCCCGCCGTGCTGTCGACGATCAGTTCGTTCTCCCCGAACTCGATCAGCACCGTGATCGCCGGTAGCGCGGTGACCCGGAGGTCCAACCCGCCGGCCCCATGGGCGCGATACCCGATCATCGCCGTGCCGCCCACCGGTGCGGCGGCGGACGAACGGCGAAAATCCCACCCGGTGTCATGCTCGAGCCCGATCGGTGCCACCCGCTCAGGCTAACCGCCTCGACCCGCGACGGGAGCGGGCCGCTCAGGACTGGTCGACGCGTTCGAGGGCGAAGCGGGCCAGATCGGTGGAAACGGTCTCCGGTCGTCCACCGGACTGTCTCGCCGCGGCGGCGAGCACGTCGAGGTGGTGGTAGCCGGGGGCGATCACCGTCTCCCCGTGGCTATGTCACCCCGCCGCGGCGACCATTCCGGCGCCGCCGACCAGCTTGATCGTCGGATTGGCGAGGATACCGCCGGGATGGGTGCGGTGCCGCGTGATCTCGGGCGCCCGCGCTTGGAAGACGTCGAACGCGAGTCGCGTCGGGAGGTACCACTCGGAGAAGTCCAGCGGTTGCGCGGCGAGGCTGCGCGAGAGGTCCGCGATGTCGGTGACCTCGGGGGTGGCGCACGACCTCTTGTCACGACAGCGGAGCGGCCATATCGCCGAAACATTCCGCACCGGTGCGAGGAAACCCAGGGCGGCGCGTCCGTGCCGTCAACGCCGGTTCGGCGGCCTATGAAAAATCCCGAACGCGGGCTGGTTTGCTCTGTCATCCGCCCCATAAGCCGATCGCATCGAGTCATCGTTCTCCACGCCCGGCCGCACGTCCTCTCCGATGTCGGCCAAGCGGGGCAGCCCGCCCGCGATCGTGGGTTCGTCGCGGAACACGGCTGCGATGTAGCCGTCGGGACGAATGAGTACCGCGGTGTCGCCGGTGATGTCGTAGTTGCGGTGGACACTGCCGTCTCCATCGATCAGCGTGTCCGCTCCGGTAGTGGCTGTGTCGGTGGTGATCCGGATCGTTCGCGTTGCTGCGGTGCCGCGGGTGTCGGCCTGGTCGGGAGCGTCGCCCTGGTCGAAGGTGAGCAGGGTCCACTGCGGACCGCGCAGCAGATCGAACACCCGGACTTCGCGACCGGACGAGGCCTCGATACCGACGGCGTCGGGAGCGCGGTCACCGGCGCGAACGCGGCCGGTCCGCGGGCCGGGGCCGGTGAGCGGACTGTCGGGGTAGGCGACGGTGAGCCCGGTGGTGAAATCGTCGGTGAGCCTGCTGACGGCCGACGCTCCGTCGCCGTCGCCCGCGGAGCGCATGAGTGCGTGCATACGGTCGGTGCTGTCGTCGAGGACGGCCCGCGCGACCGCGCGGCGTTCGAGTTCGTAAGTGTCCAAGAGGGTTTCGTCGGCCCCGTCGAGGACGGCGGCGAGTTTCCAGCCGAGGTTGTAGGCGTCCTGGATGCCGGTGTTCATGCCCTGCCCACCGGCGGGGGAGTGGATATGCGCGGCATCCCCGGCGAGGAAGACCCGCCCGACCCGGTAACGGTCGACCAGGCAGACGTTGATCCGGTACAGCGACAACCAACCGGCATCCTCGATGCGGACGTCTCCCAGTCCGGAATGCGCGGCGAACAGGCGCCGGAACAGGTCGAGCGTCGGCGCGGCAGGCTGGGGGTCATCGGCGGGAATGGACGCTTGGAATTGCCAGACATCGGTGCTGGGCAGCGGGAACAGCGAGAGGATCCCATGCTCGGGGCTCATCCACACATGCTGGCAGCGGCCGTCCAAACCCTCGATCCGCACATCGCCGAGCCACCAGCGGTGATCGCCATAGGACACCCCGGCGAGTGTGGCGCCGATCCGATCCCGGACCACGCTGCGCCCACCGTCGCAACCGACGACGTAAAGGGCGCGCATTCGCCGATCACCGGTGGTCGTGGACACGGTCACCTCCACGGCGTCATCTGTCTGCGCGACGGCCGTCACCTCGGCTCCCCACTCGACCCGGCCGCCGAGTTCGGCGAGCCGATCGCGCAAGATCTGCTCGAACAGCGGCTGGGACAACCACACCGGCGCGTACGGCACGCCTGGATCGCGTACGCCCAGCGCGGCCTCTACGGCCTCGGAGGTCACGCGGTCACGCTCGTAGTGCCGGGTCGGCACATGCACCCGCCCCAGCTCCAATACTCGATCGATCACGCCGAGGTCGTCGGCGACCTCCAAGGCGCGGGGCTGGATGGTCTTGGCTCGCGACGCCGTGCTGGGTCCGGCGGCGCGGTCGACGATGCGGTAATCGACGCCACGGCGGGCCAGGTCGATCGCCAGGGCCAGACCGGTCGGGCCCGCGCCGACGATCAGAATTTCGGTTGAGGTCTGCATATAATCTACCTACCTTAGGTATCTATTATTCGGCCGCACGCCGCCGCTTTCGAGGGGGTGGGATGCCGAGTACTATATACCTAACTTAGGTATCTGGACAAGGTGGGAAATGAGCGGCGACAACGATGCGCTGAAGGGGCTGCTGCCGCGCATGGGGCAGCTGAGCAACACGCTGGGCCGCGGGCAGTTGTTCGAAACCGCCACGGCGGCAGCGGGAATCACCCTGGAACGGCCCGCGGTCACGATCCTCGTGATCCTGGAATCCGCCGGGCGGCCCTTGCGGGTGGGGGAGATAGCGGCCCGGATGCAGGTGGCCGGGCCGCACGTCACGCGCCAGCTCAACGGTCTCGAACAGCGCCGCCTCGTGCGTCGTGTCCCGGACCCGGACGACCAGCGCGCCCGATTGATCACCCTCACGTCGGCCGGTGAGCAGCTGATCGGCCGCTACTTGCGGGTCATAGACGGCTGGTTCGACCGGGCCCTTTCCGGATGGTCCGAGTCCGATCAGCGCGACCTCGTTCGCCTGCTCGGTCGTCTGGTCGATGACCTCTCGGCGCACTTGGACACCGTCGTCGAGGATGCTTTCCCCGAATAGCGCCACGACCACGCGTCGCTCATCGGTGGACAGGGTCTGCGACTGGGTGCTCGGAGCCGAGCGGCGGCGGCGCCGGCGTCACCCCTGGTTCCACGCCAGGCGCAGCACGCCGTTGACGAGGTAGCAGGCGAACAGGATCGCGGCCGGGGTGAGTGACGCGGCACCGTACAGCGCCAACGCGCCGGTGCCGAACCAGGCCAATTCGAACAGCATTCGAGCGAAACCGTGCAACGGGTACGTGGCATTGGTTCCGCCGCCTGCGGCGAACAGTCCCCAGAGCACCGCGAGCAGCAGGGGCGTGCCGATGCCCGCCACGATCTTCATCGGCCACTGCGAGTTCACGGTGAAACCCCAGTATCCGGCGCTCCCCAGCACGCTCAACTCCAACAAGAACATCAGGCCGAGATTGGCCGCTTTGACCGCGCCGAGCACAACTACCTCCAGTGATAACCGCTCTTTCTTGAGAGCAATGCTCTCATTTTGGTGGTGGTGCGTCAAGCGGCGACGGTCACCGTCTGGTGTGTGGGTGATTCGGTCCGATCGGTAGGGTGGCGGCATGCAGGTCGGGGAACCGAGTAGAACCGCCATGGCCGTAGCGCGAGCGAGGGCCCACCATCAGATCGCCGACGAGCCGCGGGTGTTCACGGATCCGCTGGCTGTGCGGATCGTCGGCGAAACCGCCGTCGGGGCGAGCGAATTCGACCGAGGCGTCGACGCGGACCTGGCTCGTCGACGGCGTTTGTTCATCGCGGCGCGCAGCCGCTTCGCCGATGACGTCGTGGCGGCCGCGGTGGCGCGGGGGACGAACCAAGTAGTCGTCCTCGGTGCGGGGCTGGACACCAGCGCCTACCGCAATACCCACGAGAACGTGCGATTCTTCGAGGTCGATCATCCCGACACCCAGCAATGGAAGCGGCGCAGGCTTGCCGAGGCCGAAATCGCCGTCCCGCCATCGCTGACGTTCGCCCCGATCGACTTCGAAGAGTCCACGCTCGCCGCCGGATTGGCCGCGGCCGGTCTGGACCGCAGCAGCGACGCGTTGTTCGTCTGGCTGGGTGTTGTCATGTACCTGACCAGGGCATCGGTCGATGACACGCTGCGCTACATCGCCGGTCACGGCGCCGCCGCGGAGGTGGTCTTCGACTATTTGTACCCGCCCTCCTCGGCGCCGCATGACGTCGTGGCCGACGACAGGCAGGCACGCGCGGATCGCGTCGCCGCGGTCGGCGAGCCATGGCTCAGTTTCTTCACCGCGGAGGAGATCCGCGATGCGTTGCTGTCCTTCGGCTTCACACGGGTCGAAGACCATACTGCGACAGAGTTGTTGAGCGCGTATGGCGTCGGAGCCGCCGCTCGGTCCGCGAATTCGGTGCCGCATTTGGTCCACGCCGGCACGGTGTGAACCCGGGCGTCCTCGCCTCCTCGGCATACTCCTCGCGGTCGGCGGACCGCCACGCCGTCCACCCCGGTCTCACCCCGCCTCGGCGGGTGCTCGCGCTCATTACAGGCACGGCAGCGACTTCGCCGCAAGCGGACGACTTGCCACCTGCGACGGTGTACGGCGCGAACCCCTCGCCGCTCGAGTCGGGGCCCTCGCGGTCAGGTCGGAGGCCGCGACGCATCGGATAGGCGGCGATCCCGGCGCAGCCGAGGGCGTCGGGCCGGATCCGCCGTCCGGGTGCAGTGCGCTGGGCGTCCTGACGCGGTGCCCGTGATTCCGGAGAGCCGGTGCGCGATTTCCTCTGGCGCGGTGGCGATCCGAAGCGGTTAGAGTGACCTCGTGACATACGAGATCACGGCCGAGCAGATCGAAATCCCCCAGGACGACGCGACACCCATGGCGGCTTATCTCGCCCGGCCGGAGGGGGCGGGCGACTACCCGCTCGTCCTGGTCGGAGCCGAGTTGTGGGGGCTGACCGATGAGGTCCGGGCCGTCGTGCGCGATGTCGCCGCTCTGGGGTATGTGGCGATCGCGCCGAATCTGTACCACCGCTCCGGTCCCGAGACCTCTGCCGGGTTCGAGGAGAGCGATGCCAACCGGGCCCGCGCGTTCGAACTGCTGGGCCGGTTGACCCGCGACGGTGTCGAGGCGGATCTGCGCGCCGCCGCCGAGCATGCCCGCGAGCATGCCGGGGCCGGTGACCGGATCGGCATGTTGGGCTTCAGCCTCGGTGGCCACGTCACCTATTTCGCGGCGACCCGGCTGCCGCTGCGCGCCGCCGCCATCTACTACCCGGGATGGGTGCCCGACTCGGGTATGGCGTTGAGCGTTCCGGATCCGCTGTCGGCGGCGACGCCTGGTATCACCGCTCGGCTGGCGCTGTTCTTCGGCGGGCAGGATCACATCATCGATGCCGATCAGCGGGAGCGGATCGGTGCGGCGTTGTCGTCGGCGGGTGTCCGGCACGACGTGGTGGTGTATCCCGAGGCTCGGCACGCCTTCTTCTTCCCCGGCCGTGAGGTGTACGACAAGCAAGCCGCCGAGGATTCCTGGCAGCGGGTGCGCGAGCTCTTCGCCGCCGAGCTGACCGCGTCCTGATCCGGTTACGCGGTAACAATCCCGGCCCCCGCCGGGCCGAGCCGGCGGGGTGGGGAGAGATCACTCCTCGTGCATCCAGGCGAGTGTGGTCCGCGACTCCCCGAGTCGCCAGCCCGCAGGCGTCCGTACGACGGTGCACGCCATGCGCAGGCCGCTCGTTCGATGGGGTGCTCGGCCTTCGCGGAAGAAGTACACGAGCGAGTTCGCCGAGGCAGCCGCCTGGTCGCCGTGGACGTCCACCAGCAGATCAGTGGTCACGTGCTGGGTGTGCTCCTCCGCGACCTCGGCCTGTCGCATGAGGCCGACCAGGTTGTCGATGCCCTGGAGTTCGCCGTTACGGGGCGAGTGGATCGCCACATCGTCGGCGAAGACGGTGGCCGCGTCCTCCCATCGCTTCTCGTCGAGCAGGCGCGCCAGGCGCGCGAACAGATCGGCGATCTCGATCCGATCGGCGATCAGGGTGTTCGTGGACATGAGAGCCTCTTTCGTTGGCGACACTAACATTGGCTCCGCCAACTATACTCAATTTTGATTGGCATCACCAATGAAATCGTGCTGGTGGTGTGCATCAGACGGCGAACGCGACGATGCCGCGAAATTCGGTGCGAGCCGGGCGGTGGGGCGGCATGTGCGCTCCACCGCGACCGATTTCCTGCTCCTCGGATCGGGGACCGACCCGGGGGGCCGGTCGGCTCGGTCGGATAGATTGGGAAAGAATTCGTGGTGGTCGAAGTGGTGGAGGAGGCGCGGTGGGCGCGAATGCTGAGTCGGCGACGGGTCCGGCGACATTCGACGATCTGGTCACCGAGATGCGCGCCAGATGGGATTCGCTGTCGGCCTCGCACAAGAAGCTGGCCGAGCGCGTGCTGTCCGACCCGGAGGCGGTGGCGTTCATGACCGTGTCCGATCTGGCGAGCGCGGTCGGCGTCAACGAGGCGACGGTGGTGCGGTTCGCGAATGGCCTCGGGCTGAAGGGATATCCCGGCTTGGCCCGCCTCTGTCAGGAGCGGCTGCAGGAGCGGGCCCAGTTGCTGCGCCGTTTCGAGAACCTCGAACACTTGGTGGCGCAGGGTGCCGGCCTGCGGGAGAGCCAGGTGGTGCTGGACCAGGCCAACATCGCGCGTTCCTTCGCGAGCATCGCGGACGCCACTTGGGACGCGGTGGCCGCCCAGCTGGCGCGCGCGCCCCGAGTGCACGTGATGGGCCTGCGCAAGTGCCACGCGCCTGCTTATCTGCTGGGCTACCTGCTCGGTCTGTTGCGTGAGGACGTGGCCACCGTGACGGGGACCAGGGGGTCGCTGACCGACGAACTGCGCCGTGTTCGCGCGGGGGATTGCTTCGTGGCGATCTCGATCCATCGCTACAGCTCCGACACGGTCCGTGCGGCGCGGTGGGCCCGTCAGCGTGGCGCCCACGTCGTGGCCCTGACCGACACCCCGGCCTCGCCGCTGGCGGCGGCGGCGCACGAGACCTTCTACGTCGAGGCGTCGAGCGCGAGCGTGCTGCGCTCGATCACCGCCTTCACGTCGATCGTCCAGGCGTTGTCCGGCGCGGTGGCGCACCTCCTCGGCCGTGAGGTCCGCGAGACCTTGTTGGAGGAGGAAAGACTGCTGGCCGAATTCGGCGTATACGCCGCCGACGGCGTCTGATCCTGTTCTGCCGGTGGCTATTTCACCGGCGTCATCGCCGCGCCCCGGTCGGCGCGACGTTGGTGCAGCAGGCCCGCGGCGACGGCCAGGGTCGTGACCACCAGGGTGAGCGCCAGCGGCGTTCGGGTATCGGAACCGAACACCATCCCCACCACGATGCCCAGCAAGGTGACCAAGACCAGGTACGGCAGATAGGGAGCCCCCCACATCCGTACCGCCGGCGCGGCGGATTCCACGGCGGCGCGGTTGCGTCGACCGGCGATGTACGTGGCGCAGATGCACAGGTAGACCACCACCGCAACGGCGCCGGACGAGCTGAGCAGGAAGCTGAAAACCGCTCCGGTGGGCAGGAAGTAGTTCGCGGCCACGGCCAGGAATCCGGCGCTCGCGGCGGCGAGAACCCCGGCCGTCGGCACACCGGAGCGGGTGACGCGGCCCAGCGGTCGCGGCCCCTCTCCGCGTTGGGCCAGCGCGAACAGCATGCGCGACGCGGAGTAGAGCCCCGAGTTCAGGCACGACAGCACCGCGGTGAGCACGATCAGGTTCATGATGGTCCTCGCGCCGGGAATCCCCAGCAGGTTCAGCACCGCGGTGTACGGACTTTCGGTGATCTCGGCGCTGTCCCACGGCAGCAAGGTCACGACGACCAGGATCGAGCCCACGTAGAAGACGAGGATGCGCCCGGCGACGCTGCGCATGCTCGCCCGCACGGCGTTGACCGGATCGTCGGCCTCACCGGCGGCGATGGTGACCAATTCGGTGCCGAAGTAGGAGAAGAAGACCGTCAGCGACGCGGCCAGCAGGGGAGTGAATCCGTTGGGCAACAACCCTCCTCGGCCCAGCAGGTTCGTCGTGCCCGGTGCGGTGTAGTGGGTGAAAGCGCCGCAGATCGCCGCGATACCGACGCCGATGAAGACGACGATCGCGGCGACCTTGATCAAGGCGAACCAGAACTCGAAACGCGCGAACGAGCTCACCGCGGCCAAGTTCACTCCGGTCAGGGCGCTCAGAAAGAGCAGGGCGAACGCCCAGGCGGGCACCGCAGGCGCCAGCTGGTTGGCGATCGCGCCACCGGCGACGGCCTCGAAAGCGACCGTCACCGACCAGTGGTAGCTGTACACCCAGCCGACCGACAGTCCGGCCCATGGCCCGAGTTCGCGTGAGGCGTAACTGGAGAACGAGCCGGTCTCCGGGCGCGCCGTGGCCAGTTCGGCCAGCATGCGCATCACCAGGATCACGACCAGGCCGGTGAGCAGATAGGCCAGGACGATGCCGGGTCCGGCGGCCGCGATCGCGTTGCCGCTGCCGACGAACAACCCGGCGCCGATGACGCCGCCGATCCCGATCATCGTGAGCTGACGAGTGGTGATGGTGTGCTGCAGATTTCGCGTAGGGGGAATTGAGGTGGGCACGATGCCTCCCAAGGACCGTGGGCTGTGACCCGGGTAACTGATGGTCGGTCATGCAACACCCGCGTCACCGTGCATGCAAACTGAATTGCATTCAGAGCTGGGAATGCAACTTGTATGGCATAGTGTGACCCGACCCGAGCAGGAGGAGATGTGCGAATGTCCATGGTGCTGGTGAGCAGGTCCGGTCCGATAGCGACGCTGACGTTGAACCATCCGGAACGGCTCAACGCGGTCAGCGAAGAGCTCTACGAAGCGTTGATCGGCCATCTGGTGGTCGCCGACTCCGATCCGGCCGTGCGCTGCGTGGTCCTCCACGGTGCGGGCCGCGCGTTCTGTGCGGGCGCCGACCTGAAGGCGCACCACGCCGGCTCCCGCACGCCCACCGAGCAAGCGCGCTACCTCGATCTCGCCCAGCGGGCGTGCGAGCAGATCCAGCGAATGGACACGCCGGTCGTCGCCGCCGTCGCCGGGTACGCGCTGGGCGCCGGCGCCGAAATGGCGGTGAGCGCGGACTTCCTCGTGATGGCCGAGGACGCGCAGCTCGGTTTCCCCGAGGTGAGCATCGGGACGTTCGTCGGCGGCGGAGTCACCCACCGGTTACCGCGTTTGATCGGTCTGCGCCGCGCCACCGATCTGCTCGTCCTAGGCGAGCGCTGCACGGGCACACAAGCGTTCGAGTGGGGTTTGGCCTACGCGTCGGTGCCCGGCGACGTCCTTCTCGATACGGCGCGCGGACTCGCCGACACATTGGCGGGGAAAGCGCCGTTGTCGCTGGCGCGGATGAAGGCCGCGCTGCGCCGTGACGATCCCCTGGAAGTCGCGCTCGCCGGTGAGCCGCGCCAGATCCTGGAGTTGATGGCGACCAGAGACTGGGCCGAGGGCGTCGCGGCGTTCGCCGAACGCCGCACCCCTGTGTTCGAAGGGAAGTGACGTGCCCACACTCGACGCCTCGGTCCGCACCGCGCTCGAACGTCTGTTGGATCCACGCTCCGTCGTGGTGGTCGGTGCGTCCTCCGACCCGGCGAAGCGCGGTCACCAGGCCATTCGCGCTCTGCAAGAGGCCGGTTACGAAAACCCCGTCTACCCGGTCAATCCCACTGCCGGGCAAATACTCGGCCTGGATGTCTGCGCGTCGCTCGATCAGGTTCCTCCCGGCGCCGATGTCGCGCTGATCGCTCTGCCCGCCGCCGCCGTGCCCGGCGCGCTGCGTGAATGCGCGGCCGCGGGCATCGCCGGAGCAGTGGTGCTCGCCAACGGTTTCGGTGAGATCGGGGCGGACGGCGCCGATCTCGCCGCCGCGCTGGCAGCCGCGATCGACGAGACCGGCATCCGCGTCATCGGTCCCAACACCTCCGGCCTGCTCAACCTCACGTCGGGTGCGAATCTGGTCGGGCTGCACGGTGTTCCGCGCGGACCGATCAGCGTCATCACGCAGAGCGGGAACATGCTGTTGTCGTTGGTGAACGACAACAGCGCCCTCAGAGGTCCCGGCTTTCACGCGTACGTGGGGTTGGGCAACCAAGCCGACGTCCGTTACGACGAATGCCTGGTCGAACTCGCCCGTCATCCGGAAACCGGTGTCGTGGCGATCCATTCCGAGGGATTCGCCGACGGGCGGTCGTTCCTGGTGGCGGCCGCTCGGACCGTGCCGGACACACCGGTCGTCCTGCTGCGCGGCGGCCGCTCGGAGGAGGGCCGGCGCGCCGCGGCCTCGCATACCGGCTCGATAGCGGGCTCGGACGCCGTGGCGACCGCCGTCCTGCGCCAGGCCGGGGTGGAACTGGTCGATCGCTCCGACGAACTCGCGGTCGTGGCGGGAGCCCTCGCCGTGTGCGCTCCGATCACCCCGGGGCGCACGGTCGCGATTCTCAGCGACGGCGGTGGACACGCCGCGCTGGCGGCGGACGCCCTGGCCGCGTACGGGATCGAATCCGCGCGGCTCGCGGAACGCACCCGGCAACAATTGCGGAAAGTGCTCGGCGCGGCGGCCGCGGTTTCCGGCCCCGTCGATGTGGCCGGCGCCACCGATACCGACCCAATGGTCTTCGCCGAAGCCGCCGAGATCCTCATGCGCGATCCCGCGGTGGGCCTCGTGCTGATCATCGGGCTGTTCGGTGGCTACCACCTGCGTTTCGACGCGGGATTGCGTGACCGCGAAGACGCGACGGCGGGCGTCTTGCTCGCGCTTTCGGCCGAATACCATGTGCCCTTGCTGGTCCAGAGCTGCTACGCCGGTCTCGATATCGCCAATCACGACCGGCTGCGCGCCGGCGGCGTACCGGTGCTCGGCTCGATCGAGCACGCCGTGCGAGCGGCGGCGGCGTTGCAGCGGCGCGGCCGCCTGATCGCCGAACGCGCCCGGCGCTCCTCGCTGACACTGCCGCCGCCCGCCCCGCCCATCCCGGGTTCGGGGATCCTCGACGAGCCGACCGCGCGGCGGGTGCTGGCCGAGGCGGGAGTAGACGTCGGCATGTGGACCTTCGCGCGCGACGTGGATGCGGTGGCTCCGGCAGTAGCCGCGTACCGGCGACCGTGTGCACTGAAAGTCGTCTCAGCACAGGTGATCCACAAGTCGGACGTCGGTGGCGTCCGGCTGGGAGTGGTGGCCTCCACCGCGACCGAGAACGCCGAGGCCATCGTCGAGGCGGTGACCGCGGAGGTGCCCGACGCCAGGATCGACGGAATGATCGTGACCCCCATGGCGGATGCTGGGGTGGAGTTGCTCGTCGGCGCGACACGGGATCCGATCTTCGGGCCGGTGCTGGCTTTCGGCACCGGTGGGGTGCTGGTCGAGGCGGTCCGGGATGTCGCGTTCCGAGCCGTCCCCCTCACCGAATCGGAAGCTCACGAGATGATCGAGGAGACCATCGCCTCCCGCATGCTCGACGGCTACCGGCACCTGCCCGCGGTCGATCGTGACGGGCTCGCGCGATTCCTCGTGCGCATCGGGGATTTCGTCGCCGCGCACCCGGACATAGCCGAACTCGATCTCAATCCGGTGATCGCGTCCGGGCACGACCTCACGCCGGTGGATGTGCGAATCGTCCTGTCCGAGTCAGCGTCCGGAGGTCGCGATGAGTGACCCGATCCTGATCGACCGGACCGGCGACGTGGTCGTCTGGACCCTGAACAACCCGCGAGCTCGCAATCCGATCTCCGAAGCGGACACCATCAGCGCCCTCGAGGACGCGGTGGCGGCGGCCAACCGGGACCACAGCCTCCGGGCGGCCATCCTCACCGGTGCGGGCTCGGCGTTCTCCTCCGGCGGCAACGTCAAGCACATGCGCGACCGGGCCGGAATGTTCGGCGGCACACCGGCGCGGTTACGTCAGGAATACCGTCACGGGATTCAGCGGATCCCGAGAGCGCTGTATCACTGCGAGATACCCACCATCGCGGCCGTCAACGGCCCGGCCATCGGCGCGGGTTGCGACCTGGCCTTACTGTGCGACCTGCGGATCGCCGTTGCCACCGCCGTGTTCGCCGAGAGCTTCGTCAAGATCGGCCTGGTCCCCGGTGACGGCGGAGCCTGGCTGCTGCCCAGGGCGATCGGCATGGCCAGGGCCTGCGAAATGGCGTTCACCGGTGAGCCGATCGACGCGCACACCGCGCTCGACTGGGGGTTGGTCTCGGAGGTGGTCGAGCCCGGCGCACTCCTGGACGCGGCCCACCGGCTCGCTGCCCGCGTGTGCGCCAATCCGCCGCATGTGCTGCGAATGACCAAGCGGCTGCTGCGCGAAGGCACACACCAGACCTTGGAAAGCCTGCTCGAACTGTCGGCGGCCATGCAGGCCGCCGCGCATCACACCGAGGACCATCGCGAGGCCGTCTCGGCCGTGCTGGAGCGCAGACCACCCCAGTTCACGGGTGGCTGAGCGACTTCCCCGGTGGCGCACAGGCCACTCCGCCGACGGTGCGGTTATCGGAGTCGGTGGCTTGCAGAGGTGCGGCGAAGGCTGGACCGCGGTCGCCGGGCAAGCTAGTCGGTGATGACGATCTTGCCTCTGGCGTGGTGTCCGAGCATGTGGGCGACCGCGTGCGCGGCTTCGCCGAGGGGATAGGCCCTCTCGATGGTCACCTTGACGTCGCCGGACACCGAGAGCGCGGCACGTCACGGATGGTGTCGATCGCCGCGTAGGTGCGGTCGTGATCAAGTCGACGACGTCGGCGGAGTTCACCTCTTGGGCGGGGAACGGCGGAAGGCTCGTCGTCGCGGCGACGGTGTCGGAGCGTCCGTCGGGGACCACGTCGAGGGCTCGCATCCGCTCGGAGATGGTGTCGCTGCCCTCCCGTGCGGCACGACGAACGTCCGCCGCACCCCGAGGCCATCTTCGTCAGCGGCGACCACCACGAGCCGCGCCTATCTCGCTCGCGGCGCGGCGCCGCCGCCGGGGATGACGGCACGATGGACGGTCGTGTATTCGGCTTGCACTTTGTAGTACCGCGATTGCGGACCGTAGGCGGCGTAGAGGGTGAAGCCGCGTGGCCCTTCGAAGGCGCGCGGCGCCCCGTCGACGAAACGGGCCAGTACCGGATCGAGGTCGCGCGGGAAATTCGATTCCTGGTAACGCTGCGGGAAGCAGATGCGTCGCATGCGCGGCGAGGTCCAAGAGAAGGTGCGGTAGACGTTGAATGTGCCGTCGAACAGCGTCAGTTCTTCGTCGGTGGCCGCGACGAAATCCAGGTCGGTCAGAATGGTGGCGATGTCGTCGGAAGTGACCGCACCGGGCGGCAGCACCTGGGAGTACAAGTTCATGGTGCGACTGGCGAAATCGAGCGCCAGCATGCCGATCTTGCCGCCGTAGCGGGTCAAGTGCTCGGTGTGCGAGCGCGCCGCGTCCGGAATCCCCGGGAACGCGAGCATTCGCTCGACCTCGAGGACATCGGCGAAGAACAGCCAGACCTTCTGCACACCACCGGTGAGGGACAGGTCAACGGCCGATCCCGCCGGGACCTCGGCACAGACCTCCGCCAGCAATCGCTCCATGGGATGTCCGGTGAAGGTGATCAGTCCGGCACCGCGTAGCGTCTCGACCAACTCGGCCGGTGGGCCCGAGTGCTGCACCCTGGCGTTGACCTCGCGCTCGGGGACCGGATGGGTCGTGGTGCGCACACCGACCACCGAGCCGGTCCACAGATCGGCGAGAGCGTCCAGCGCCGGATCCACCACCGCGGGGTCGTAACGCGCTTCGGCCAAGCGCGCGAATTCGCGCAGATCCCGGCGCAGCCGGTCGAGCGTGACAGTGGCCGATGTGCTGCTCATACGTCACCTCGAATACTCCCACCGCGGGGTGAGAAGCCAAGTCCACCAACAGATCGACTCGTCACGATAGTCGCGCGGGCGGTCGTGTCGCTACACGGACGCCGACGTCTCTTCGCGGGCTCGTCGGCGTCGTAGCCGGCCCGGGAGTTCGCTTCGGTAGGGTCGCGGCGGGACCCGCGAACGGGGCGGAGCCGGAGAAGGAGTGCGCACCGTGCCGCTGGTCGGGCGAGACCGCCCGCGGCGACTGCGGCCGCGATTGTGGTGACAGTCTTGGTGATTCGCCGCCGTGTGCGACCGCGTCGGATTTCGACCATGCGGTTAGTCCTTCGAGCAGGTGTGATGCGAGTCGTGGGATCCACTGTCGGTCGTGCGGCATCCCCGCCACATCCGTCAGGTGACGCTGTACGCGACGTAGGTCGGCGACCGAGGTCTTCGAGTGCGCTGCACCGGTGCGGGCGAGGAAAGCCGGTGCCGTGGCCGGCCGATGCCGCGGCGTGCTGGCGATCGTGAACCTCTTGGTGGCCGTGTTGTGGGCCTGGGGTGTCCGGCGCCGCATGGGCGCCGAACACCTCTCACGCCTCGAACAGCGGTTGCCCGAGATAGCCGCCCGGTGAGGCGACCCCGGGCGGGATCGCGAACACCGCGGAACCGATGGGTGTGGTCCACACATTGAGAGCGTCGAATTCCGCGAGCCGGCGCTGGACCGGAAGGAACTGGGTGTCCACGTCCCGCTGATAGGCGGCGAACAGCAGGCCCGAGTTGGAGGTCCCGCCCGGGGTGGGGGCGTCGTCGTAGTTGTAGCCGCGCCGCAGGAAACGCTCGCCGTCGTGGGTGTGATGGGCGCGAGCGATGTGCGATGAGGGTGGGATGACCGGTATCCCGTTCGCGTCGACGGCCGCGAAGTCCGGCTCGTCGAACTCGCCGGTTCCGGTCAGCGGCGCGCCGTCGGCGATGGTGCGGCCGACGGTGAGTTCCCTTTCCTCTCGGTCGATCCGGTCCCAGGTGTCCAGCGTCATCGCGATCCGCCGCAGTACGCACGAGGTTCCGCCGCGCAGCCAGGGCTGCGCGGCCCCGTCGTCCCACACCAGACGGGCGAACTCCGGTGTGCCGGGCGCCAGGTTCACCGTGCCGTCGACCTGGCCCATCAGGTTGCGCGGTGTCCGGCCCGGGGCGGCATTGCGAAATCCGCGTTGCACCCAGCGCACGGTGACCAGCGAGGTCACGCTCCGGCACAGCACACGCACCGCGTGCGACACCGTGGTCGCCTCCTCCGCGCATACCTGCACGAGCAGATCGCCGCCGGTCCAGGCGGATTCGAGCCGGTCGATGGCGAACGGGGGCAACGGCCGCAGCCAGGACGGCCTGCGATGTTCGAGCCCGGACGCCGTGAACACCGCGGGCCCGAAACCCACCGTGACGGTGAGTCGTGCGGGGCGGACCGCGAGTTCGGCTTCGGTGTCCGCGAGCGCGGGCCGCCCCTCGGTCAGCCGGGCGGCGTCGCCGGTCCATATCTTCAGCAGTCCGACGAGGTCGTCGCGCTGGACACCCGGTCGCAGATCGAAGGCGACGAATGCCGCGTGCGTTTGTGGGAGGGTGTCGATCCCGGCTTGGTGCGGGCCGTAGAACGGCACCGTCGCTTCCCGGGCCGAGGGACCGGATTCCCGCCGTCCGGTGCGCGCGGCCGCGCCGAGCCCGACACCGGCGACGCCGGCCGCGGTGGCCCCGCCGCCGAGCAGACGCCGCCGGTTGATCCGTGCGGGACGCGGTTCGTCGCGGTCAGCCACCGTGCGCGGGGGTCTGCGCGCCTGCATGTGCCTCGCCGCCCATGTGATCGGGCACGTAATTCTCCTGGTTGCCCGCGAAGTCGCGCACCTGAGCGGTGAAGGTGGTGGTCGAGCCGTCGTCGAAGGTCAGCGTGACCGACGTCTCCGCCCCCGTGCGCAGCGGCCCGTGCAGGTCCATGAACATGATGTGGTCGCCGCCGGGCCGCAGCTGGGTGCGGCCGTGCGCCGGAACGACGAAGCCGCCGGGCTTGGGCCGCATCGCCTTGGTCCCGTTCGCGTCGGTGACCACCTCGTGCAACTCGATCCGGCCGGAGGCGGGACTGGTGGCCGAGACGATGGTGCGCGGGGTGTCGCCGCTGTTGGTCAGGTCGCCGAACGCGGCCGACATCCCGCTGTCGGCGGCCTTGACCCACTGGTCGGAGATGGTCACCGCATCGGCGGATGCGACAGTGCCGGTGTTGTCGGCCGACGAACACGCGGTCAGCAGAAGGGGCACCGCCGCGGCGGCGAGCGCGCCACGCAGGAGGCGAGTGGTGCGCGGTGCGACGAAAAGGTTGACGGTCATGAGAACTCCGCAAAGTCGTGAGATTCGGTGTGGTGCGCGCTGACGAAGGCCTCGGGAGCTCCGGGCATCGACCGACCCGTCGGCGGGCCCGGGTCACTCGGTGCTGTCGGTGGGCACGTCACATCTGGCCCACCGCGACGAGGCCGATCCGAGTCGGCGGCAGCAGATCCGGCCCTGAAGCCGCACTGTGAGTCGCCGAAACGCCCGCTTCGCAATCGGGTTCACGGCGAGTCGGTTCTCCGGCGCTGTACCGCCGTGATATCCGAGGGCGGAACGACATTCACGAGCCGGAGTGGGCAGCCATGATCCGAAGCGAATCGTGGGCAGGGTCGTCGGGCGCGGCCCGGTGCTCCGGCGATGCTCGTCGGCGCGATGTAGGGGTCAGCGGATCGGTGGCGGGCCGCGCAAGCCGGGGCCCGAACTCAGCAGCGGGCGGCCCGGATGGGGAAGAACATGCCCGAACGCGGGCGAGCCGATCCGGGCCGGCGCGCTGGGGCATTCGCCGAGCACGCGCACCGTGTGGCGCACATCGGAAACCGCACGCACCACAGCGTGTTCGGCGGCGCGGATGAGCAGCGCGCCGAGCGGGACGGCCGCGAGATGCGTGCCGAGCATGACCGAGGTCGCGCCCGCGTCGTGGTGATGAGCGGCCGACAGGGTGGACGCGAGGTGCGCGACGGCTTGCGCCACCGCCAGCGTGGCCATCATCTCGCCGAGCCCGTGCCGGCGGGGTCGCGCACCGGTCAGCACGCCGACCGCCGTGCACGCGGCGATCAGCAGGGCGATCGGCGCCGCGCCGGGTGCCATGGCGCCGCCGCCGAGTGCGTGCGCGGCGATGCTCACCGCCCCGGCCGCGGATCCGACGAACGCGCCGCGCAGCCGCGCCGCCACTACCGTCGGATTACGCACCGACTCATACTACCGCCTGTCGTAGCGCGGGGAGGTGCCGGATCGGACACCCAACGGACCCCCGCGCCGAACTCTACTCGACGGGTCCCGCCCACAGACCGGAGCCGAATCGTTCTGGCGTGGAGCATCTCTGCCACGGGCAGGGTGACGACGTTCGTCGTCCGCGCCGACGTCGTTCGTGCTGCCCGGAGTTTCGGGACTCGGGTGTGACCAGGACGGATGCTGTTGCGGCGCACGTGATGCGGCAACTCGCCGATCATGCCGTGGCATCACCGCTGGTCCGGAACTCCGGTCGCGACCTCCTACACGGCTCGACCGGAATCGCCGCGGCACCGAACTCGTGGCCCGCTCGGCGTCGGCAGCACGACGGCATCGAGGCGGACCCCGGCCGACTCACACCGTGACGCTCGCGTGGACGAGATTGTGGTCGGACACCCCGCCGATGTCGTCGACCGACGCCGCCGTGACGGTCGCGCCGTGGACCACCACGTGGTCGATGTGCTGCGACTTCGTTCCCGAGGAACGCGGGCGGGTGGGCAGCCCACCGGCGAGGTGTTCGGCGACCGTGAAGTGGTCGCCCAACCCGGCGGCGACGGTGGCGCGGTCGATGTTGAAGTCACCCAGCAGCACCGCGGCGTCCTCCGGGGCGTCGGTGGCGAGTTCGGCCAGGCGGGCGAGCTGGTCGGTGCGCCGCCGGTCGCCGGTGACATGGGTGGCGATCACCGTCAGCCCGCCGACGTCGACGACGAGGGCGCCCTTGCCGTGGTCGTGCGCGAAGGATTCGGCGGTCACCTCCCTGCTCGGCTCCGCGGTGAGCACCACCAGGTACTCCCCGCCGTCGAGCAAGGAACTGGGCATGCGCCGCGGCGTCGGCAACCGCTGATACCGCATCGCGTGGAAGATTCGATCCGGCAGCGCCATTCGCAGGCTGGCCAGTTGATCGCCGCTGACCTCCTGTAACGCGATGATCCGCTCGGTGCGTTCGGCCACCCGCGCGGTGACTTCGGCGATCCGCGCACCCTCGTCCGGCCACCGGGTGGCGACGTCCTCGTACCAGTTCTCGGCGTGGACGCGATGCAGGACGTTCCAAGTGGCCACCGTGATCACCTTCGCGATGGTATGCGACCGATCGAAACAGGTTGGGGCGCGGGCTGTGCCGATCCGGCGCGCGCTCAGCCGGCGCCCCGGATGTCGATGCCCTGCTGGAGCGACGCGATCGCGCGATCGAGAACCCGGTGCAAGGCCGGGATCGAGTGGTCCGCCCCCATCATCCAGTGGTCGAGGCCGACACCGAAGGCCGCGAAGCAGGCCGCGGCGGTGAGCTGCGGTCGCAGGTCGTCGGCGGGAAGCCCGGCGCGGGCGGCGAAGTTCAGCGCCATCGCGCGCTGGCGTCCCAGCGCCCCGATGAAGTTCTCCCGGCGCAATTCCGGATTGCCGACCAGCAGCTGCCTGGCTCGGCGCGCGGTCTCCGCCTGGCGGTCACGCGACGGTGCGTCCCGCTCGTCGAGCAAGAAGTCGTGCAGCGCCGCGCGCACCGCGGTCAGCACCGATTCGCTCGCCGGGCGGCGGTCGACGGCGGCGAGCAACTGGGCCATGAGGTCTTCCTCGTGGCTGAACACCACCGCGAGCTTCGACGGAAAATGACGGTGGAAGGTCCGCCGGGAGACCTGTGCCGCGTCGGCGATCTGCTGCACGGTGGTCTGCTCGAACCCATGCAGCTCGAACAGTCGCAGCGCCGCGTCGACCAATTCCCGCCGCACCCGCGCCTTCTCGCGGTCGCGTGGACCGTTCACACCCGTCATGCCCCGCATTCTCTCTCGGCGCTGTCATCTCCATTGGTGTCTCAAAGTGACACATTAGCCGACAATCGGGCTACAGTGTCTCGACGGGACACCAAATTGAGAACCGAAAGGTGGCGCCATGTCGGTGCGACGTGCAGGAATCACCGTGGCCGCAGCCGCATTGCTTTTCGCGGGTCCCCCGCTGGGGGCGGCCGTGGCCGACCCCACCGGGCCGGGCGCGGCTCCGGGCGCGGTCGCCACCGACGAGGCGCTGCCCGAACAGCTCTGGATCGAGGGCGCGGGCGCGGCCCGCCGCCTGACGTATTGGACCAGGACCTCCGATGACCGGCCCGCGCTGGCCGGTGGTGCGGTCTTCGTTCCCGCGGGGACGCCGCCGAGCGGTGGCTGGCCGGTGCTGTCCTGGGAGCACGGGACGGTCGGCCTCGCCGACGAATGCGCGCCGTCGACAGCGGGCCGTAGCAAGCGCGACCTGGATTACCTGGCGACCTGGTTGCGCCAGGGCTACGCCGTCGTCGCGACCGACTACATCGGTCTGGGCACCCCGGGGCCGCACGCGTATCTGGACGGACGTGCCGAGGCGCACGCCGGGATCGACATGGTGCGCGCGGCCCGCGCCGTCGAGGATTCGCTGTCGTCGAAGTGGGTGGCCATCGGGCAGTCCCAGGGCGGCGGAGCCGCGGTGTTCACCGCCTCGCTGGCCACGGCGTACGCCCCTGAACTGGACTATCGCGGCGCGGTCGCCACCGGCCCCGCCTCCAATGTCGTCGAGGCCGCCTCGTTCCTCGGGCCCGACGCCCCTCCGATCGACAATTCGCACCTCACCGCCTATATCGCGTATGTCTTGAACGGACTGCAGGCGGCGCGACCTGGCTTCGATCTCGACAGTTACCTCAGCCCGGTCGGCAAGCAATTGGTCACCGCCGCCGAATCGCTGTGCTTCCAGCCGCTGGCCGAGCGGGCGCAAGGGATCTCGGTCAACCGGTTGTTCTCGCGCCCGCTGGCGGACGGCGATTTCGTCGCCACCGCCCGCTCCGTCATGGACGTTCCGCTCACGGGCTATGACCGGCCGCTGTTCATCGGACAGGGCACCAACGACACCGACGTCCCGGCTCCGCTGACCGCGAAGCTGGTCACCGATCTGGAATCGCACGGCGTCCGGCCCGAGGTCCACGTGTATCCGGGCAAGGATCACAGCGCCACGATGGCCGCTTCGCTGTCCGACAGCATTCCGTTCGTCGCCCGCCTTTTCGCCTGACCCCCGCGCGGGCCGCGGCGCTCAGGCGCGCGCGGCCGCGGGCTCGTGGTCGGCCTCCGGCAGCGTCGCGCCAGGCTTGCGAACCGGAATGGCCAGCGCGATGAGCGCCGCTAGCACCGCGACGCCGCAACCGATCAGCAATCCCGTGCGGAAGCCGGCCTCGGTGGGGATGGTGTGCCCACCGAGGCGGGTGCTCATCTGCGCGAGGACGACGCCGACGACCGCGGCCGACACCGTGGTGCCGATCGAGCGCATCAAGGTGTTGAAGCTGTTGGCCGACGCGGTTTCCGACAGCGGGACCGCGCCCATGATGAGCGCGGGCATCGAGCCGTAGGCGAGGCCGACGCCACCGCTGCACACGCAGGTGACGATGAGCAGCCCCCAGGTCGACCCCATCAGCAGGACCGACGAACCGTATCCGAGGGCGATCACCGAACTGCCGACGGCGAGCGTCACCTTCGGCCCGCGCGCGGCCGAGAGCCGGGCGCCGAGCGGGGAGACCGCCATCATCACCAGGCCGGCGGGGGCCATCCACAATCCCATCGCCAGCATGGACTGTCCGAGACCGTACCCGGTGACCACCGGCAGTTGCAGCAACTGCGGGATGATCAGCGACTGCGCGTACATGGCGAACCCGACCACGATCGAGGCCGCGTTGGTCAGCAGGACCTGCGGGCGCGCGGTCACGCGCAGGTCGACCAACGGGTCCGCGGTACGCAGTTCCCACCAGCCCCACACCGCGAGGACCAGGACCGCGACCGCGAACAGGCCGAGGATGGTTCCGCTCGTCCAGCCCCAATCGGCGCCCTTGGACACCGCGAGCAACAGGCACACCAGCGCCGTGCCGAGACCGAGTGCGCCGGGAACGTCGAAACCGCCGCCGCCGCGTGCCGGGATGGCGGGCACCAGCAGCCAGATCAGCGTGGCGACACCCGCGCTCAGCGCCGCCGAGCCCCAGAACAACACGCGCCAGCTGGCGTTCTCGGCCACCGCCGCGGCCAGCGGAAGACCCAGCGCGCCGCCGATTCCCATCGACGCGCTCATCACCGCGATGGACGTGCCGAGTCGTTCTGTGGGCAGGACGTCGCGCAATGCGCTGATGCCGAGCGGGACGACACCCATGCCGATGCCCTGCAGGCCGCGACCGGCGATCATCGGCACCACCGAACTCGCCAGCGCGCAGACCAGCGATCCGGCGATGAGCGGAACCGTGCACGCCAGCAGCATGCGGCGCTTGCCGTAGAGATCGCCGAGGCGTCCGGTGATCGGGGTGGCCACCGCGCCGGCGAGCAGCGTCGCCGTGATCACCCAGGACGCGTTGGACGGTGTGGTGTGCAGGATCCGGGGCAGGTCCCCGATCAGCGGCACCACCAGGGTCTGCATCAGTGCGGCGACGATGCCTGCCGCCGCGAGTACGCCGACGATGCCCTCGGACCGAGCTGCCGATGGTGCTGTCACGCGGGTCTCCCTCTCTTCTCGATTCTTGTGCGCGGTACATATGAATTGCATGATGCACAAGAGTTGTATTATGCAAATAGCTGGTCGGACCGCAGGGGTGTGGTATAGGTGCGGAGATGAGCACGTAGCTGGCGAATATCGGCAGGAGCGTTGTGTGGACAAGCCCGTATCTTCGGTGGAGTTCGAGACCATGCTGCTGGGGCGGCACAGCCTCAGCGCCAAGGCCCGCCGGGGCCGTGGCCACCTCGACCGCAGCGCCTACACGGTGCTGAGCAGGCTGCGGGTGCAGGGCCCGATGTCCGTGGGTGAACTCAGCGATGCCTTCGGCTTGGACACCTCGACGCTGCACCGGCAGACGACCGCCATGCGCGGAGCCGGTCTGATCGAACGCATTCCGGATCCGGACGGCGGCATGGCACGCAAATTCCGGATCACCGCCGAGGGCGGCCGCCAGCTCGACGCCGAACGCGCCTACAACGTCCGCGCTCTCGAAAATGTCCTGGCGGACTGGACGGCGCAGGACATCGCCGCGTTCGCCGCATTCCTGAAGCGGTTCAACACCGACATCGAACGCATCGACAAGCGTCCGTGGCCCCGGCCGTGAACGCGGGCGCGCCCGCGTGGATGCACACGAAATCTCCACAATCGAGCCCGGATCTCTCCACAGCCGGTGGCTAGGGTTCGGTGCATGGAACACAGCGCACCGGCGCAGGCCGCACGGCGGATCCTGGTGGTGGACGACGAGATGACCATCGCCGAATCCGTCGCGGCGCGCCTGCGGGCGGAGGGGTACACCGTCGACCTGGCGCACGACGGCCCCTCGGCCGTCGCCGCCGCCGAGGCCGTCGGACCGGACCTGGTGGTGCTCGACGTCATGCTGCCGGGGTTCGACGGATTGGAGGTGTGCCGCCGTATTCAGGCGCGCAGCCCGGTGCCCGTACTCATGCTCACCGCGCGCGCCGAGGAAACCGACCAGCTCGTCGGGTTGGGTGTCGGCGCGGACGACTATCTCACGAAACCTTTCTCATTGCGCGTACTCGCGGCCCGGGTGCACGCGCTGCTGCGCCGGCTGGATCGGGCCGCCGACCGCGACGGCGCGACGATCCTGGTCGGTGATCTCCGAATCGATGTCGACCAGCGCCGGGTCTGGCGCGCGGAGGTCGAGGCCCTGCTCACGCCATTGGAATTCGATCTGCTGGCCCGGCTGGCCCGCCGCCCGCGCGCGGTGCTCGCGCGCGAGCGACTGCTCGAAGACGTCTGGGACTGGTCCGACGCGGCGGGCACCCGCGCGGTCGACAGCCACATCAAGGCGTTGCGTCGCAAACTCGGCGCCGACCTGATCCGCACCGTGCGCGGCGTCGGGTACGCCCTCGAGGCCCGATGAGTACCGAACCCGAGAGCGCGCCGGAGGTGAAACGCGAAATACCCGGCGCGGGCGCGAAATACGGCGAATGGCGGTGGGTGCGCCGAGTGAGCGATCGGATCGCCGAGCTGTTGCCCCGGCCACTGGACCCGGTGAAGTCGATCAAGCTGAAGCTCGCCATCCTCATGCTGTGCTCCGGCGGGGTCGCATTCGGATTCTTCCGCTTCAAGATCGGATGGCTGCCCCCGCGCACCACGCTCACCGCGGTGATGATCGCGCTGCTCACTTCGCAGTTCCTCGCCCACGGCATCACCAGGCCGCTGCGCGAGATGACCGCGGCGGCGAAACGGATGGCCCACGGCGACTACACCCTGCGGGTGCGGGCGAGTTCCCGGGATGAAGTCGGGCAACTGGCCGAGGCGTTCAACCAGATGGCGGCCGACCTCGCGGCGGCCGACCGGCAACGCCGCGACCTGATCGCCAACGTCTCGCACGAATTGCGCACGCCCATCACCGCTTTGCAGGCGGTATTGGAGAACCTCGTCGACGGCGTCTCCCAACCCGACCCGGCGACCCTGCGTACCGCACTGGCCCAAACCGAACGGCTCACCCTGCTGGTGTCCGAATTGCTCGATCTCTCCAGCATCGAAGCGGGCGCCTTCCCGCTCGACCGCGAGGAGTTGCCGATCGCGCCGCTGCTGGCCGACGTCGTCGCCGAAGCGGAGGTCATGACCGCCGCGCTCGGGCGCGGCGTGCGATTCCGCACCGACGTACAGCCCGGCGCCGCCCGCGTGTACGCCGACCGTGCGCGTCTGCACCAAGTGCTGCTCAACCTGCTCGACAACGCCGCTCGCCACGGACCCGCGGGCGGGGAAGTCCGCGTGGCCGTGCGTGTCTCGCAAGGCGAGGCCGTGATCGACGTCGACGACGACGGCCCCGGCATCCCGCACGCCGAACGCGCCCGGGTGTTCGACCGGTTCACCAAGGGCGGCCGGAGCACGGGCGGCGGCACCGGGCTCGGCCTCGCCATCGCCCGCTGGGTGGTCGACCTGCACGGCGGCACCATCGCGGTCGCCGAGCCGGGCTCCCGTATCCGGGTCGTTCTGCCCGGGCGCTGACCTGCCACATCATCCGACCCGGACCGCCAGAACGGTGCCGGGGTGATTCCGCACGCCTATCGAAGGGACTCTCAATGACCGTGTCAAGCCGCAGCAGTCGTCGGGGCGGGTGTGTCGAGGCTGAATTCACGTCCGTCGCGCAGCAGTGCCCACAGCACGTCGACCAGGCGTCGGGCCAGGGCTAGGAGGGCTTGGGTATGGATGAGTCGCTCCCCGCGTTTTCGGTCGTAGAACCGCCGCGAGGGCCCGTTGTCGTAGCGCAGGCTGGACAGGGCGGCCATGAAGAACACGCGCCGCATGCGCCGGTTGTAGCGTTTCGGGCGGTGCAGATTGCCGCTGACGCGGCCCGAATCGCGAGAGACCGGGACCAGCCCGGCGTGGGAGGCCAAACGGCCCGCGCTGGCGAAATTAGCGAGGTCACCGCCGGTGCCGACGAGGAATTCCGCCCCGAGCCCGGGGCCCATGCCGGGCAGGGATTCGATGATGGCCGCCCACGGGTGCTCCCGGAATCGGGTCGTGATGAGTTTGTCGGTGTCTTTGATCTCACGGTCCAGATCGAGGAGCTTGCGTGCGATGCGTGTGACCAGCATCGCGGTGTCGGTCTCACCGGGCAGGGCCAGGCTCTGGCGTCCGGCGGCGTCGAGGGCGGCAGCGGCAGTCTTGGCGATGCCCGGTTTCCAGGCCCCGTGTTCGGTGAGATGTGTTGTGACACCGTCGATTCCGGCTGTCCTGATCTCGGCTGGGGTGCACATCCCGGCGACCAGGATCAGCGGAGTCCGGTTCGCGAAGTCGAACGCGGCTTCCAACGCGGGAAAGATCGACCCGAGCATGGCACGCAACCGGTTGATCCCGGCCACCCAGTCAGCCATCAGGTCGGTGCGGTAGCTGGTCAGCTGGGTCAGTCCGACCACGAGCTCATCAGGCATCACGACCTGGTTCAGGTCCTCGCGCAGACGGGCGCTCTGCGCGATCACTCGCGCGTCCTTGGCGTCGGTCTTCCCCTCGCCGCGGAAGCTGCCGGTCATCGAATTCACCACCCGGCCCGGCACATACGTCACCGTCTGATCGGCGGCCAGTAGCACGGTGATCAGCAACAATGCCATCGGGCTGGTCAGATCGATCGCCCACCACACCCGGTCGGCGGCCTGGTCGGCACGGGCGATCAACGCCTCGATCGCGGCCTGGTCATTACCGAACTTCTGACTGAACACCGTCTTGCCGGTCTCATCGACCCCGCACGCGTGATGCGCGTGCTTGCCGACATCGATCCCGACCCAGATCTGAGGGCGAGTTGCCACCCACATGCTCCTGACCTTGCAGTTCCAGCCCGTGGACAACCCCGCCGTCAGATCCCTAACCAGCGACGACCGCAACAAGCTCTCAATCAGCAGCCGGAGCGTCCAGCACGGCGGGGCAGCCAGTCCTTTCAAGCCTCGATAGAGGCAAACAACCATCAGCTACACCCCACCGCCCTGGGCATCCAGGGCACCAACCCCAGACACCTACAAACTTAGGGACGAACCATGCCTCCCGAACCCGAATCCGCCTCGACGGCCGAACCCGAGGACTCTGTCGCATGGAGCGCTGAAAATGCTTCCACCACACTGATTTCCGGGACTGCGATGGTCGAGCCACCGGTCGCCGGATCGGAGGTACCGACGGTGGGCATCGCCGCTGCGGGTACACCGACCGGCGGGTCCGTCCAGCCTTTCCCGGGCGGCCCGACCGCGTGGCAGCGGCCACCCAAGTGGCGGCGTGTCGTCTGTCCTCCCGGCGTGGTTCCTGCCGCGCTCGTCTCCGGTCTGGCGGCGGCGATCCTCGTCCACTGGGACCGGCCCGGCATCGGCTGGGTGCTCGCCGCCGCGATCGCGGTGACGGCGGTCGTCCTCGTCGACCGGAACGCCCGCGGGGACGTGGCGAGCACGACGGAAGACACCACAGGGGACGCGGAACGAACGCTCGAAGGATGGGCGGCGACATCGCATTACGCGCGCGGAGCGCGGTTCGTGGGACGCGCGTGGTGGGCGACGCTGGCGCTCGCCCTGCTCGCGGTAGGCGCCGTCCGCGCCGCGGGCTGGCTGTTCGCCTTGTGCTTGCTCGCGGCGTGTGTCGCCGGTTCGCTGGCGGTCGTGGGACGCCGTTCGGCGAACGGCATCCTCTACGACACCCTCGCGCTCGGCCTGGAGGCGGTCTCCGCCGTGCCGTGGGTGTACGCCGGTACCGCCGGGGTGCGCGGTGCGCACACGCCACGGGCCTGGCGGCTCGGGCTGTCGGTGGCGGTGACCGTCGCGCTGCTCGCGGTCTTCGTTCCGCTGCTCGGCAGCGCCGACGCGATGTTCGCCGCCCTGCTGGAGACCGTGACGCCGGATCTGGACATCCCCTCGGTGGTGCGGTGGATCGTCCTGTTCGCGGTGGTCGCGCTCGGTGCGGTCAGTGCCTTGTTCGTGCTCGCGGGACCGCCGCCGCCCGCCACCGCGCGCGCGGGCGGGCGAACACTGCGCCGTTCGGAATGGGCACTGCCGGTCGGCGCGCTCGCGATCCTGTTCGCGGCCTTCGTCGCGACCCAGTTCGTCGTGCTGTTCGGCGGCGACGAGCATGTCCGGAAGACGTCGGGCTTGACCTACGCCGAGTACGCCCGCACCGGCTTCTGGCAGCTGTCGGCGGTCACCGTCCTTACCCTCGCGGTGCTCGTTGTCGTGTTGCGCTGGGCGGCCCAGGACGCGCCCGCCGACCGGTGGTGGCTGCGCGGTCTGCTCACGGCGGTGAGCCTGCTGGCGCTGGTGATCGTCGCCTCGGCGCTCGGCCGGATGTGGACCTATCAGCGGGCCTACGGCTTCACGGTGTTGCGCCTGCTGGTGGAAGTCTGTGAACTGTGGCTCGGCCTGGTCTACGTCCTGGTCCTGGTCGCGGTGCTGCGACTCCGCCGGGCATGGTTGCCGCGCGCCGTACTCGGCACCGCCATGGCGACCTTGCTGGCGCTGGCCGTGGTGGACCCGGAGCGACTCATCGCCGAGGAGAACATCGATCGCTGGCAGCGGGGCAAAGCGCTGGACACCGAATACCTGGTGACGCTGTCGCCGGACATCATGCCCGCGACCGAACGGCTTCCCGAGCCGCTGCGTGCGGACGTGCGTGCCAGGTTGCGCGCCGATCTGGGCGAGGACAGCTGGCAGAGCTGGAATCTGTCCCGGGCGAGAGCGCGGTGAGCTTCCTTGCAATACACTTGTATTATCGCTGATCGTGGGTTATAACTGGCCTGAGTGGGCACTGTTGTCGCTGGTGGGAATCGACCCGCGTGAAGTGCTGCAGGTGCTCATGGGTGCCCGCCGATGGCCTCGGCAGGCGCACGGCCGGAACGAGCTCGCGGTCCTGACGGTGTGGGGCCGGACCGAGGCGGGCCGGCCGCTCATCGTCGCTGTCCGCCGCACCGAAGGCTGGCAGTGGGACATCCTGGGCGCGGTCGAGATGACCGAGGCCCAGGTGGCCGAACTCGAGCGTTGGGAGCACACCGATGACTGACTATCCGACGAACCCGGAGGCCGTCCGGGACTTCCTCTCCGGTCTGGAATACAGTGACGCGCCGGTCGACGCGGCCGAGCTGCCCCCGCCGTTGCGCGCCGAGGACACGGTCACCGTCACCACGTCGCTGCGCATCCCACTGGAATTGCACCAGCGGGTCAAAAAGGCCGCCGAGCAGCGCAACGTGACCATGTCCGCGCTCATCCGCGACTGGATCGAACTGGAACTGGCCGCCCTGGAGAACGACCAGCCCATCTCACGCGCCGACGCCCTGCGGGCGCTGGCCGCCCTGCATCCCCTGCGCCAGTCGGCCTAGTCCGCGGCGGCTGGTGTGTCGCGGGTCAGGACGCGACCGAGTTGCGCGGCGAATTCATCGGCGGCGCTGCGATAGCCGACGTGGTCGCCCGCGAACTCGACGAGGTCCAGGCCGAGTTCTTTCGCGAGTACAGCGTTCGGGAAGCCGGGAAAGGTATCTCTCGATTCGCGTCCGACGCCGAGTACCAGCCGGTCCGACACCGCGCGCAACGCCGCGAGATCCGGGGCGTACCGGGGATACTGCCTCAGCTCGTGTTCCATCCAGAAGACCAAGTTCTGCTGGATCCTGGTGACTATCGCGACGGCTTCCGGCGGCATCTGTTCGATGGGGGGAGGCGGCGTGGACCGCATGCCGATGCCCGCCGCGAACGCGGCCATGGCGGCGGAGGTGCCTTCGGTCTTGCTCTGTTCGTGGATGCCGTCGAGGAAGGCCAGCCACTTCTCGCCATCGGGCAGCAGCGTGGCCAGCGGTGGTTCGTGCGCGACGAGCGTGCGCACCAGTTCCGGCCGGGCGCGCAGCAATTCGAGCGCCACGATCGCCCCGGAACTGCTACCGAGGACGTGGGCGGGCTGGTCGGTGAGGTGCGTGAGCAGCGCGGCGGCGTCCGCGCCGTCGGTGATCACGCGATCGTGCGGCGGTCCGTCGAGGGGGCTGCGAGTGAAGCCGCGCCGGTCGTAGGCGACCACGGTGTAGCGGTCGGCGAGCCGCTCGGCGACGGCGTCGAAGGATGCGGCGTCACCGTTGCCGCCGGGAATCAGCAGCAACAGCGGTCCGGTGCCGCGGATCTCGTAGTAGAGGGTCGCGCCGGGGACGGCGAGAGTGTGCTGGGTGGGGACATCCATCGGAAACGCTCCTGGGAGAAGGGACAACTGCCGCAACGCCTCCCGGATGACCGGTAGCGCGGGAACGGGTGGATCGGCATCGACCCATCGGTCGATGGCCACGCACAGCGCTGCCGTGAGAGCGCCGGCCATGATCCGCGGGAACATGTCGGCGTCGATCGGGCGGCCGGTGCGCTCGGCGATGGCTTCGGCCAGTGCGTCCTCGATCACCGCCTGGGATCTGCGGTACTCACCTTGCAGCAGCGGCGCTCGGGTGATCAGGCGAACGCCCGCGGTCCACGCGGAATCGGGTGGCTCGGCGTCGCGGAATTCCGCCAGCACCGCGTGGATCACCGCGGGCCACAGCGGCTCGGCGACCGGGCGGGTGCGCAGGGCGTCCGCGATGCGGCGGGCCCGGTCCACCGCCACCGAGCAGACGGCCTCGTACTTGCTCGCGAAGTAGTTGTTGAACGTTCGCGGCGACACCCCGGCCGCCGCGGCGATGTCCTCGACGAGAACGTTGTCCAGCCCCCGCTCCACGGCCAGTCGCAACGCCGCGAAACCGAGCGCCTCGCGGGTGGCGAGCTTCTTGCGTTCGCGCAGGCCGAGTACGAATGCCACGGCTCCACGGTAGCGAAATTTGCGTGATGCGCAAGATTGCGTGATCGGAAAGATCTGGGAGAGCGCAGGTTAGGCGTACCTCCGCCTTCGCTCCGGCCATGCGCGGGCTGAGGACGGACTACGTCCGACCGCACGCATCAGGCGATTCGGCAATCCGGAAAACTTGTGGCAGTGCCGCGCTGGCTACAGAGGGCAATCACAGCGCCAATTTTTCGGCGCAGCGCAGGTGAGCCGAATTCGCGCCTGGCGCAACGACCGTCCGCGGTGCGTGCCGCGCGAGGCATGGTCGGCTCCTGACGCCTTGTGCACCGCGCCGTGCGCCCCGGATCGATCGGTGGCCTCAGGTCGGCTCGGCCGGTGCGGAATCGATCCCGTCCAGCGCCCGGCGCACCGCGTCGGCCGGATCGGCCGCGCCCACCGTCGCCGCCACCGGACGTCCATTCGCGTCGCGAATCTGCCAACCGCCCAGGGAGACAACCGGAATGCCACCACGCCTGCGGGCCAGCGCGACCTCCGACAGCGTGCCCCACGAACCGCCGATGACGATCACCGCGTCCGCCGACTCGACGAGGATCGCATTGCGCGCCTCACCCATGTTCGTGAACAGCACCGCCGACAGCCCGGGACACACCGCGTCGCGGTCGGTGTCCGGACGCACGCCGATCACCAGTCCACCGGCCTCGGCGGCACCACCGGCGACCGCGGCCATCACCCCGGATCCGCCGCCACACAAGACGGTGACCCCGGCCCGCGCCAAGAGTTCGCCGACCGCACGCGCCCACTCCGCTTCCTGTCGCGTGCACTCTCTGGGTCCGCACACCGCGACCTGCCGCGTCACCTTCGTCATCCCGCAGGCCGTGGCGACACGAGCGATGCCAGGCGCTCCCGCAACGCCATCGCGTCGCGCGGTGCCCGCACCTTCGCGTCGTTGTCGAAATAGGTGTAGACGTCCAGCGATCCGGCCCACGAGCGAATCTTCTCCGCCCACATGTCCAAGCCCTCGTCGGTGTATCCGCTGACGTAGAGCTCGTCGTGCCCGTGCAACCGGATGTAGACGAAGTCGGCGGTGACTTCTTCCAGCAGCGGGTACTTGCCCGCCGCGTCGGCGACCACGAGGGCGACCTGGTGGCGGCGGAGCAGATCGGTGCAGGCCGGGGTCACGAAGCTCTCGTGCCGGATCTCCAGGGCGTGCCGCAACGGCCGGTCGGCGTCGGTGCTCGTATGCGCGGGATCGACGCGGTGATCGTGCCGCCGTGCGATCTCGGCGGCCTGCTCGGTGCTGCGCGGTAGCCCGGACAAGAAGGCGTCCAGCACATCGGCGTCGAAGCGGAAGGTCGGCGGCAGCTGCCACAGAATCGGCCCCAACTTGGGCCCGAGCGCCAGCGGACCGGAGGCGAGGAAGTTGGCCAGCAGTTCGTCTCCGTCGCGCAGCCGCTTCATATGGGTGATGAACCGGCTGCCCTTCACCGCGAAGAGGAAATCGTCCGGAGTCTGCTCCGCCCACTTCTGGTAGCTGGACGGGCGTTGCAGTGCGTAGAACGAGCCGTTGATCTCCACGCTGTCGAGCTGCTCCGAGAGATAGGCCAACTCGCGCTTGTGCGGCAGCCCCTGCGGATAGAACGTCCCGCGCCAGGGCGGGTAGACCCAGCCCGACGTGCCGATCCTGATCTGGCCCATGTCTCCATGGTGGCGCATTCGCTACGCCGATGGGGTCCTCACCGCCACCTTGCCGACCAGCCAGGCCACCGCCAGCGCCGCCAGGAACGACAGCAGCGATGCGCTCATCCACGCCTGCGCGGTGAAGTGCAGAGCCTGTCGAACCCGATCCCAGAACTCGGTCCACACTCCGGCGTCACCCGGGTTGATCAGTTGATACACCGCGAATCCCGCCAGCCATGCGACCACCATGCCCCACCGCGCCGGCGCGTCGGGAGCGGTGTTCCACTCGCGGTGGGCCCGCAGGAAGAAGTCGGCGACCAGCACGCCGAGCAGCGGCACGAATACCGAACCGATGAGTCCGAGGAAGCCGAAATAGTTGGTCATGTCCAACCGCAGGGCCAGCACCGTGATCAGGGCGCCGAGGCCGATCGAGAGCACCCGGCGGTCGACGCGCGGCGCGAGGTTCTGGATCGACACGGCGGTGGAGTACACATTGGCGAACGATTGGTCCGCCTCCCGCAGCACGAACACGAAGAAGAACAGCGCACCGAGGCTCACCTGCAGGAACGGTGCGTACGGCCCGCCTGCGCCGGTTGCCAGCGCCAGCGCGAACAGGCCGAGGACGTAGGCGATGATCTGGGTGAGCGCGTACGCGCCGCTGGCCGCGCCGAACGCCGAGCGGCCGGTGCGGGAGTGCCGGGTGTAGTCGGCGGCGACCGGAACCCACGAGATCGAGACGGCCAAGGCGGCATCGGTGGCGACCCAGAAGAGGTTCCAGTCGACGCCGAACGGTCCGCTCCCGCTCGGTCCCGGGTTCGCCCGCAGGTCGGGCAGACCGGCGCGGAATAACTGCGCGTAGAACCAGATCAGGGCGATCACCACACCGGCGGTCACGAACCTGCGCAGCAGACGGACCGAGCCCAGCGGCCAGATCGTGAGGACGGTCGTGAGCACGCCCGCGACCACCACATAGAGCCAGTGCGGGCCGCCGCCGAACAGTTCCCCTGCCGCGTCGCCGATGACGATCAGCTCGAACGTTCCCCAACCGATCAGCTGCGCGATATTCAGGACGGTAGGCAGATAGCTGAGTTTCGCGCCGAACAGCCCACGCAGCAGCACCATCGCGGGTTGTCCGGTACGCGCGCCGGTCAGCGCGGCGGCGCCGAGCATCAGTCCGCCCACCAGGGTGCCGAGGACGGTCGCCAGGATGCCCGCCGCGATCGAGATCTGCGCCGCGCCCTCGGTATTCGGCGCGAGCACCGTATACGCGCCGGAGAACGCGATGAGGCTGACGCCGAGATTGGCCCAGAACGCGCTCTGATCCCAGAACGAAAGCACTTTCGGCGCGGGCTGGTCGAGGGTGAGCGGGGCTTCTTGCGCCGCGCTCGCGCGGGTCGACGACATGACGGAAACGCTCTCCCTACGCCGGCATTACCCGGACAGGTTCATGCGGTCGGCGACGCGTGCGGTCCGCCCTCTCAGCCCGGCCGTGCCCGAGCTCCCGCGGTGGGGTGATTCCGGCGAATAGTACACCCGCGCCATTCCCCGAGCGCTGCGCGGCGCGGTCACGGTCGGTCGCGGCGGCCGGCGACGCGCGGCTCAGCCCATGAGGAACGAGGCGGCGAACCACGCGAGCAGGACCAGCACCGCACCGACCAACGCGCCAGGGAACATCGCCCGTCCCTGCCGGGCCGCCAGCACCGACAGCAACGCGCCCAGGGCGAAGCCCACGATTCCGCCGCCGACCATGATCCAGACGCCCGCGCTGGTGTCGACCCGGCACTCCGGCTTGGACTCGCAGATGCCGCCCGCCATCAGGAACCACGGCGCGAGGATCGTCGACATCGCCGCCAGCGTCGCGGGCAGGAACCACAACAGCGCGCTGACGACGAGATCCGCGGTGCGCGGCGGCGTGACGGCGCGGGTCTCGGGCTCGCGTGTCGGATAGCCGGAGGGGGTCGTGCTCTGGGACACCTGGTTCAGGTAACCGTGCATCGTTTCTCGCTATCGCTTGTCGGTTGAGTCGACCGGGCCGATGGAAGTTATACACCAGCCACATGCACGTCGAAGTGCTTGTGCTCCCGGGGATGCGGGCGCGCGGCCGGGCCACCGTCTCGGATCGGACGCGTCAGTCGGTCCTGCCTTCTGTAGCGAATACCCAGCGTCCCCGCAGGATTCGCGTGCCCGCACGGCGCAGCCGGTGAGTGTCCGTCGGTGACCATGTCGGTCGGGGGAGGACGACCGGGCGTCGAGCCGTATCGAATCCGGTTGCGGTGCAGCGGAAGCGGCCGCATCCCCGCAGGTCACGCGCGGCTACCGATGCCCGCTTTCTACCTACGCGACCATCCTGTGTGTCGATCCGCTGCGCGGTCGGGACGATGCGTCGCAGTGCTGCGCCGTATGAACCGGACGGCGCCGCGACGATCCTCGCCGAGTGCGCCCGCGCTCGCCGTGCACGCTTCTACCGTGGGAGTGACGCGTTGACCACGTCCCGAGACCTCGATCGCACCGCGAATAATTCCGGCGTACACCATGGTTCGCCGATCGACCACGATATCGAGCGCGTATCGCTGTATTCCCCGGAGTTCGCGTCCGATCCGCATGCCGCCTACCGCGACATGCGCGCCCGTTACGGTTCGATGGCGCCGGTCGAGCTCGCGCCGGGCGTGTCGGCGACCTTGGTACTGGGCTATCACACGGCGGTGCGAATCATGCACGATCCGGCGCACTTTCCCGCCGACCCGCGCGCCTGGCAGGCGAACGTTCCCACCGGCTGCCCGGTGCTGCCGGTGCTGGAGTGGCGTCCCAACGCCATGCGCAGTACGGGGGAGGAGCACGCGCGCTACCGCCAGGCGAACACCGCGAGCATCGATGCCGTCGATCTGCACGCCTTACACGAGACGGTGGAGCGGATCGCGGTCCCGCTGATCAACACCTTCTGCGCGGCGGGCAGCGCCGATCTGGTGTCGCAGTACGCTTTTCCGCTCGCCTTCGAGGCGATCAACGCCATGCTGGGCTGCCCGCCGGAAATCGGGCAGGAAGTCGCCGCCGCGACCCGCGCCGTGTTCGACGGGGTGGACGCCGAAGAGGGCAATCGCCTGCTCGTCACCGCGCTGCTGCGGCTGCTCGAACTCAAGCGCGCCGAGCCCGGCCAGGACATCACGACGCGGCTGCTGCGGCATCCGGCCGGTTTGGACGACACGGAGGTGATCCACCAGCTCGTCGTGCTCTACGGGGCGGGCATCGAACCGCTGCAGAACCTGATCATCAACACCCTGGTGCTGATCCTGACCGACGACCGGTTCGGCGGCGACGTCCTCGGCGGGAGCCTGTCCACCCGAGACGCCCTCGACGAGGTGTTGTTCACCGACCCGCCGATGGCGAATTTCTCGGTCACCTATCCGCGCCAGCCGATCCTGATCGACGACGTCTGGCTGCCCGCGCATCAGCCGGTCGTCATCAGCTTCGCCGCCTGCAACAACGATCCGGCGATCAGCGGGCACGACCACAGCGGCAACCGATCACATCTGGCCTGGGGCGCCGGGCCACACGCCTGTCCGGCTCGCAGCGCGGCCTACCTGATCAGCCAGGACGCGGTGGACCAGTTGTTGGACGCGCTGCCGGAACTGCGGCCCGCCGTGCCGGTGCACGAATTGACCTGGCGGCCGGGGCCTTTTCACCGCGCTCTGACCGCGCTGCCGGTCGTCTTCCCCGAAACGCCGCCCTGGCAATCCTGAATCCGGCAGTCGGTCAGGACGGCGCTGCCGCCGCGAGCCGGGTGAGGTTCGCAGGCCGGGCGAAGGTGTCGGCGAAGGCGTCCGCCAGCGTCGTGTCGTGCTGGGCCGCCAGCATCATCTCGCGCAACGCGGGTGGCGGATCGAGCACCGTGGCCGTCCACCGCGCCGCGGGGTGCGCGACAGCCGTCAGCCACGGGGCGGCCGCCCACTCCATCCACGCGCGGTCATAGGGCCCGTCGGGATCGTGCAGGATCGCCTCGCCGTAGCGGACCGCGCAGTGCACGGCGTTGTTGGCGCCCTGTGCGCCGCCCGGGTCCATCCGGCAGACCACGTCGCCTCCGCCCAGCACCGGCCTGCCCGACGGCAGGGTGCCCACCGGACGACGCATGACCGGGGTCACCGCGCCCACCAGCGTCGCTCCGGCATCGGTCGGCTGAGCGTGCCGGTAGCGCTCGGCGAGGTCGGCGGGCAGGTGCGCCGTCAACAGTTCCCGGGCCCGCGCCCAGCGTTGCGTTGGCGTGGCGTGCTGGTCGAACACGTCCAGCACGCCGCCCGGCCGGGCCTCGAAAAGCAGGATTTCGCAGCGGCGTTCCTGCCCCGGTCGTCCGGTCAGTCCGGGATAGGAGATCACCTCACCGTGCTCGGGCAGCGTGGTGTAGTAGCCGAGGTTCTCCGGGTCCGGCTGGACGCCGTCGAGATAGAGCACCGCCAGTCGTCGCATCGGTGCGGCGGCTACCGGCCACGCCGCATCGGCTTCGAAGCAGCCGGCCAGCTCACGGCCCGCACGGGTCACCACGGTCAGGTCATGGTCGGCGGCGTGCCGGTCGAGCTCCGGTACCGAGGGCTCGGCGATGCGCAAGTCGCCGCCCCCGGCCAGGAACTCGCCGAGCCAGCGGGCGAACACCGTCCGCTGATCAACGCTCTGGGCCGGGCGGGTGAATCGTCCGGTCCAGCCGACCACCGCCGCGCGATCGATGGCCATGGTGAACCGGATGCCCTCGATATTCGGCGCTGTCGAGCGCCAGAAGCCCAGGCCGATATCCGACTCGAGGTCCAGGGTGGGCGGGAACTTGACCTGGGTGCTGGTCACGGTGCCCGCGAGAACCGCGTCGGCGTCCCGATCGGTCACCAGCGTCACCGTCCGCCCGCCGCGCAGCAGACGGTGAGCGAGGGGTAACCCGCATTCGCCCGCCCCGAGTACCAGTATCCGTCCCACCATCGTGTCCTTCCGGTCGTGCGATCGACTGCCGCGACAGCGCAATCGTCCGCGCATAGGTGGACACCGCGCATCGGTAGAGACCCGCGTATCCGCCGGCGCGACCCGACTAGGCTGCCCTGTTGTGTCGGAAGGACGTACGTCGGGTCTGGGGTCTGCACCCGTGGCCACCAGTGACTTCGTCGGGCGTGAGCGCGAATTGGAGAAGATCGGCATGGCGCTGCTGGGCGGAACCCGCCTGGTCACGCTGATCGGCGCGGGTGGCATCGGCAAGACCAGGCTGGCGACCGAGGCGGCGCAGCGGTTCCACAAGGCGCGACGCGTGCCGGTGCACTGGGTGCGCCTGGCGCTGCTGTCCAGGGACTCCGGCGCTGCGGCGGTCGAGGAACTCCTCGCGCGCTCGCTCATCGACGCCGACTTCTCCGGGCGGTCGGCGTGGGAGGCGGTGCTCGACACGCTGCGCCGCCACGACGCGGTCGGGCGCACCCTGCAGACGATCCTGGTGATGGACAACTGCGAACACGTGCTGGACGGCGCGGGGCGGGTGATCGCCGACCTGCTGGAGGCGGCGCCGGGGCTGACCGTGCTGGCCACCAGCCGCGAGGCGATCGGCTGGGTCGACGAGCAATTGGTGCCGGTGCCCGCGCTGTCGCGGGAACAGGCGCTCACCCTGTTCCGTGCGCGCGCCGGTCTGACCGGGCACACCGTCGCCGAGGAGGAGACCGAGCTGGCGGTGGAGATCTGCCGCCATGTGCACAACCATCCGCTCTACATCCGGCTGGCCGCCGCACGGCTGTTGCGGCAGCCGCTGCGGATGATCCTGCGTGACCTCACCGGCGAGGCGAGCGACCGGCGGCTGCGCTGGTCACACGGTCCCCGGATCGGCGCGGAGGCACGGCATCAAGGTATCCGCGACGTCATCGCCTGGTCCTACGACCTGTGCCGGGACAAAGAGCGGCTGCTGTTCGACCGGCTGTCGGTATTCGCGGCCGGGTACGACGCCGACCCGGAGAACATGGACCCGGCGGCGTCGGACGTCGGCGCGGAGTTGGAGGCGATCGAGGCTGTCTGCGCCGACGACGAGCCGGGCGGGTTGGCTCGCGCGGAGATCGACGGCCTGCTCGAACGGCTCGCGGACCAATCACTGGTCACGGTGCATCTGACCGCGACAACGGTGCGGTACTCGCTGCTGGAGAGCGTCCGCCTGTTCGCCCAGCAGCGACTGGCCGAACGCGACGGCGAACCGGCCCGGTTGGCCAGCAGGCACCGCGGCTACTACCGCGACAAGGTCGTGGCGGCCGGGGCGGGATGGTTCGGCCCGGAAGAGCAGGATCTGCTGGATTGGGCGCGCGCGGCCTGGGACAACGTGCTGTGCGCCATAGCGGGCAGCCTCGCGGTGCCGGAGGAGGCCGTGGTGGGGCTGGAGATCGCCGCCGGGCTGATCGCGCTGCGCATCCCGTTCCTCAGCGGTTCGCTGCGCGAACCGCGCCGCTGGGCCGAGCGCACGCTGGCCGCCAGCTGGACGCTGGACCCGCAGCCGGTGCCACTGCAGGTGACGGCGATGTCGCTGATCACGTGGATCAGCCTGTGCCAGGGCATGCACCGCGACGCCGATCGGATGCTGGAGGACTGCGTCGCACTCTGCGTGCCCGACCCAGCGGCTCGTGCGGGGTGGCGCGAGCGGCTCGACGACATCGAACTGCCCGCCCCGGTGGAATTCGCCAGAGGCGCCGAGCTGATGCTGGTGCGCCGGGATGTGCGCGCGATCGCCGTACTGGCCCGCGCTCGGGAGCGGTTCCTGGCCGACGGCGACCGCGGCGGGGCCGCGATGAGCGAACTGTTCGAAGCGCTGGCCGCGGCGTTGCTCGGCACACCGGCGCAGGCTTTGGAGACCTCCCAGCGACACCTGGACCACGCCGAGCGCTCCGGCGCGCGATGGGCCGCGTCGTGGGCGAAGCTGGCCAGGGCGATCGCACTGATCAAAGACGGCGACGCGGAACAAGCGCTCGCCGTGATACGGGCCGCGCTGACCACTCAGCGGGCGATGCGCGATCAGTGGGGCGTGGTGTGGGCCGTCCACATCACCGCCTGGGCACTGGCGCGCTCGATCCGCGACGCCGGCGGCGGCTCCGGCGCGGTGACGGCTCGGGCGCGCGATATCGCGCGCCTGGTCGGTGGCGGCGCCACGTTGCGCGACAGAATCGGCGTGAACATGTCCAATCTCGGCCCGTTCGCCATGGAGACCGAGATCGCCGCCGACACCGCCCGGGCGGTCCTGGGCGAGTCCACCTTCGCGGAGGCCGAGCGCGAGGGTGCGCTGCTGCGTCCGGAGCTGGGCGAGGTGGTGCAGCTGGCTTTGGGGAAGCTGTCGCTGGACCGGCTACCGGTCGAACATCCGGTCCGGCAGCGCCGTCCCTCACACTGGGAGGAATTGTCGGCGGCCGAACAGGAAGTGGCAGTGCTGGCGGCGGCCGGTTGGACGAACACCGCCATCGCCGCCCGGCGCGGCAGCTCCTTCAAGACCGTCGACGCCCAGATGAGCTCGATCCTGGCGAAACTGATGATCGGCTCCCGAGAGGACATCCGCGCCTTGGTGCCCGCCGAACGGCAGGCTGAGGTAGCCGACGAAGCCGCACGCAAGCCCCAGCGCGCCCGGCGCTCGTGAGAACACCGGATCGAGCCGGGCGGCGTCTCGGCCGTGCCGCCGCCCGGCCCGATCACCGGCAGGATTCGCCGACGGGAGCCTTGTTCACTCGTCCAGTTTGCGCGCGGTGATCTGAATACCGGGCTCGCCTGAGATGCGCCGCACCGTCGCCTCGGTGACCGGGAGGTCGGCCACCAGCTCGCGGCCGTCCTCCAGGTCGATGCCGTAGCCGGCGATGTAGGTGCGGAAGAACGGCAGGCAGGCGCGCGCCATCGGCTGCGGCAGCTTCCAGCGGTCGACGAACGACCGCGCGTCCTCGAAGGTGCAGCCGCGGTCCGCCTCGATCACCAGCAGCAGACCGCCCGGCCGCAGCACCCGGATCATCTCCGCGAGACCCTTGCGCTGATTCGGCCAGTGCTTGATCGAGCCGGAGCTGATCACCGCGTCGTAGGCGGCGTCGGGGAAGGGCAGGTCCATCGCCGAGCCTTCCCGGAACTGGATCCGGCTGCCCAGCGCCGCGCCGCGCTTGCGTGCCCTGCGCACCTGCTGCGGGGACAGGTCGATGCCGGTCAGCCGCAACGTGGTCCCGGCGGTGGCCAGCCCGACCGCGAGTTGCCCACCGCCGCAACCGACGTCGAGCACCTGGGCGCCGTCGTCGAGCTGGGCGACGATGTCGTCGAACAGGGTCGGGGTCATCTCCCGTACGGCATCGGAGATGAAGTTGTCGTAGAACCACGAGTCGATCGGGTTGTAGCGTTTGGTCTTGTCCAGCAGGACGGTCATGGCGTGCTCCTAAACGCGGGTGGCGAACTTGATCTTGCGGCCGAGAGTGTTCGGTTGTGCCTGGGCGACGATCGTTTCCTGAACCCGCTCGCGGCTGCTGCGCACGATCTCCATCGCCTCCTTCACCGCGACGTCGATGTCCATCACGGTGGGGATGTCGAGCATCGAGACGATGGATTCCAGGCGCTGTTCGGGGGTGCCGCGCACCGTCACCACCGGCTGCCCGAGCTCGCTGATCGCGTGCAGCAGTTGCCGATCGGAGATGGCGCGGTAGCGCTCGTCGACCGGCCGGTGGCCGTCGGGATCCATCGGCACCTCCACCGGAAGGTGGAAGAAGATGTCGTAGTTCTGCCGGGCCCGCTGCCGGGCCATATCGCCGTAGGCGTTGAGATAACGGCGGTAGAACGGCCGACCGGGCAGGGTGAGGGTGTTCTTGACCGCCTTGTGCCACCGGGTCGACCCGGGGTTCGGGCCGGTGATCAGCCGCGTGGTGCCGTAGACCCACTCGTTGAGCACCGAACCATCGGCGATGAATCCGCCCTGGGCATCGAGGATCGCCTCGGCCTGAATGCGCAACTCCAGCCTGCGAAAACCGAGCGCCATCAGTTCGGTGGTGCTCAGGTCCTGGAACCGCATGCCCGGATAGAGCTCGGTGACCACTTCGCGCGCGGACGAGGCGTCCACCCGGGGAATCCCGGTCAGCAGGGACAGCGCCGTGGAGGTCGTGGTCTTTCCGGTCGAGTAGGTCCCGGATATCACGATGCGTCGATAATTGTTTCCCGACATGGGGATGCCTTTCTGAAGGTTCGGAATTGCGCGGGTCAGGCGGGCAGACGGTGCGCGAGGTCGTATCGGATCTCGCACCCGGCGAAGTCCGAAGCCCAGCTGGAGATGCGCCAGTCGCCGCCGCCGAAGGCGAGGACCATCGATCGCGCCATGTGCGTGGTCGCGGTGCCCGAGGTGAACGGTGCCGGGGGAGCGGACGCGCGGGCGGTCATCCGGCGCATCCACAGCGTCTCGCTGTCCTTGCGGGCGATGTTGTCCAGTTCGTAGAGCACGACCTGGGACAGCTGCGCCAGGATCACCGTCGCGTCGACCAGCGTGACCGAAGGCTGGTAGGCGTCGGCCACACCGAGCCACGGCCCGGCCGGATCGGGTTCCGCGAGAGCGAAATCGGCCTGCGCCCGGCTGCCGCCGCCGGATACGACGACATTGCGCAGGTACTGCCCGCGGGCGTACACCCCACCGTGGAAGTACCCCCGGCCCGTCTCACGCACGGCGTGCCGTGCGGCCTGGGCCGGACGCGGTGGCGCGGGCAACGCCACGGTGGCCTCCAGGCTCATACCGCCGCCCAGCGCCCCGGTGATGCTGATCGTCTCGCCCTCCATCGCGACCACCGTCGCGCTGATCGGGAACTCCTCCAGCGACTCCGTCGCGATGGTCCCACTGCTGAACTGGACGAAAGGAACCCAGCACGAACGGATCTCGCTGTCGGTGAGCCCGTAGCACTCGCGCAGGATCACCTCGAGCAGCCGGTAGCCGAAGATCGAGCAATCGATGCTGCTCACGTGCGGGACCAGCACGCGGGTGCTCTTGCGCGACCAGTCCAGCGGATAGTGCACCCCCGCGGTCGCCGTCAGCCGGGGACGGTCCTGCGCGTCGCGGTCGAGGGTGATGTCGAAGATGCGGTGGGTGATCCGCTTGTAGCCCTCGCCGAAGAAGCGCCCGTCGCGGTGCCCCAGCACGGTGTCGATATCGGCGTAAGCGATGAGTTCGGTGGACATGTCGGTGCCTTTCATGCCGCGGCCTGCGCCTGGGCCGGCTCGGTGAACTGGCTGACCACCTTGGCGCCGATGCCACGCAGCGACAGGCCCCGGCTGAGTTCGAGCGCGGAGATCTTGACGTCGAGTTCCTTCTCGGTGCGGGCCCCGAATTCCATCGCCATGAGCGAGTCCATGCCGAGGTCGGTGACCGGCTCGTCGATGTTGATGGCGCCGGTGTCCACGCCGAGCACCACCGCGAGCTGATCGGCGAGGCGCTGGGCGACGAAGTCGGCGCGCTGTTCGGTGGGCAGCGCGAGGATCTCGGTACGCAGCGCGCCGCCGGCCTCGCCGCCGACGCCGATGTCGGCGAGCAGCTGCCGGAAGCGACGGGTGTCGGTGGACGGCCGGGCCACCCGCGACCACACCGTCCAGTCGATGTCCGCCACCGCGACCTGGGTGGTGTCCAGCGCCAGGCATTCGCGCAGCAGAGCGGTGGCCCGGTCCATGTCGATGGGCAGGAAACCGATCGACTTCACGTAGTCCACCAGCGCCTCGGTCTTGTCGGCCATGCCGCCGCCGCTCATGAAGCCCCAGTTCACCGCCAGTGCCGCGGCGCCACGGGCACGGCGGTCGGCGGCGAGCGCGTCCAGGGCGGCGTTGGCGGCGGCATAGCCGATCTGCGGGGTGATGCAGCCCAGCGCGCTGATCGAGGAGTACAGCACGAACATGTCCAGCTCGATGCCCGCCTCCTCGACCGCCCGGTCCAGATGCTGCGCTCCGCGCACTTTGGCGAACAGCTCGTCGAGCGATTCCCGGGTGATCTGCGGAATCGGCAGGTTGTTCACCACTCCCGCCGCGTGGAAGATCCCGCGCAGCGGCGCGACCGACCGGATGCGATCCACCAACGCGGCTGTCGCGGCGTAGTCGGCGACGTCCACCCGTTCCTCGAGCACCGCCACGCCCGCCGCGGTGAACGCCGCGACCTGTTGCCGGGCCTGCGGGGTGGACGCGCCGCCGCGGCCGACCAGCACCAGCTTCCGTGCACCCTCGGCGACCAGCCACCGGGCGGTGGCCAGGCCGAAGCCGCCGAAGCCGCCGGTCACCAGATAGCAGCCATCCGGGTCGATCCGGGGGTGGGCGAGTCTCGGGCGCACCATCGGCTGTTCCTCGCGCAGGTCCAGCACAACCCGGCCGATCTGATCGGAGCGTGCGACGGACTCGAACGCCGCGGCCAGCTCCGACACCGGATAGGCCGTGTGCGGCAGGTATCGGTAGGCGCCGGCGCGCAATGCCGCGTGGCTGGCGCGCATCGGCGTGCGCAGCAGCTCGGGATCGTGGGCCAGCGCGCGGTCCATGTCGACGGAGAAGAACGTGAGGTTGCGGTCGAACGGCCCCAGATCGATGACGCCGCCGGTGTAGATGTCGGCCTTGCCGATGTCGACGACGCGGCCGAATTCCGCGGCCACCCGGAAGTTCTGGCGCAGGATCTCGCCGGGCGCCGAACTGTAGACCACGTCGACGCCACGGCCGCCGGTGAGATCGGCGATCTGGTCGACGAAGTCGGCCGACCGCGACTCGAACACGTGGTGCGCGCCGAGCGCGCGCACCTGCGCGCGCCGCTCGGGCGTGCCCGCCGTCGCGATCACGATGGCGCCGATGTCCAGCGCGACCTGCACCGCGGCCATGCCCATGCCGCCCGCCGCGCCGTGCACGAGCACGGTCTCTTCCGGCCGCAGGCGCGCCAGCGTCCGCAATCCGAATTCGGCGGTGAGATAAGGCAACCCGGATCCGCAGGTCAACGGATCGTAGGCTTCGCCGGGTAGCAGCCGGTGCGGCATGGTCGCGCCCGCGTCGGCGGGCATGGTGACGTACCTGCGGAGGATGTCGCGGGCACACACCATCATCCGGTCGCCGACCGCGACATCGGTGACGCCGGGGCCGACACGCTCGACCACACCGGAGCCCTCCATGCCGACCGTCGTACCGAAATACGTGCCGGCGAGCTCCTTTTCGGTGAGCACGCCGATGACCTTCATCGCGTCCTTGTAATTCAGCCCGGCCGCTTCCATCCGGATCTCGATCTCGCCGGGACCCGGCGCGACCCGCTCGGTTTCGCGCAACGCCAGATCCGACAGCAGCCGCGACTTGGGAATCTCCACCACGAACGAGGCTTCCGGATCCGGCAGCGGGGTGGCCCGGTTACGCTCGTCGAGATACGTGCCGAAATTCCGGTCCAGCCGCACCGCCCAGTAATCGGTTCCCCGCACCCCGATCTCGTCGAGCACGTCGTCGGCGAAGACGAGATCCCTCAGCGGCGTTCCCGAGCGCGAGGACGCGTCGACCAGCCGCCAGCCCGCCGCGGGTTGTTCGTTGAGCAGGGCGCGCCGCGCCCCCACCAGTGCGCCGTGCGCCACCTTGGCGGCGCTGTCGGCGGGCGTGCACAGCGCGTCCTCGGTGACGACGACGCTGCGGACACGGACCTGCGGCGCGTCGGCGAGCAGATGCTCGACCGCATTGGCCACACGCGCGAGCCAGTAGACGTTGCGCGACCCGTCGAACGCGTCGCCGAACACGCTGACCACCCGGATCCGTTCGGCGATCGGTACACCCTCGGGTGAGCGCAGCGCCAGCCGCAGGCGCTCGTCGTTGTCGTCGGCTTCGGGATCGGCGAGCACGACGGTGACGGCGGTCCGCTCGCCCAGCAGCGACGCTACGCGATCGGCGGCGTCCGCGCCGACGCAGACGGCGACCACGGCCTCCTCCTCGGGCCGCGCACCGGACGGCGTCTCGACGATCTCCCAGAGCGGCTGGTAGAAAACGCGATCCAGCTGATGGGTGACATCGATCGCCGCGCTGACCGGACGGAACTCGACGCCGAGCAGCCGCATGGCCACCTCGCCCTGTTCGCCGACGATCGCGATGTCGGCGCGCAGCGGGTCGACTCCGCGCCGGGTTACCACGACACGAGGCCGCTCCGGCAGCGGGCCCAGCCTGCGCACCCCGGCGACGGCGGCAGGCACGATCGCCACGTCGGTGGCCGAGTCCGCTGCCAGCGCGGCGACGCACTGCAACGCGGCGTCGACGAGGGCCGGGTGGGCCAGGTGCCGGATCGGCGTCACCTCCTCGATCGGTGCGAGCGAGGCGACCACCGCGTCCGTGCCGACGACGGCCGACACGATGCGCTGGAAGGCGGGACCGTAGTCGAGCCCACGCGCCGCCAGACCGCGATACAGATCCGGGCCCGCGACGGTGACGGCGTGCTGGGGGGCGTCGACATCCACGACCGCGGCGGTGAAGTCGGCTTCGATGAGCCTGCCGTGGGCGTTGAGCGTCCAGGTGGCGGCGGTGGCCGAGCGTGAGCGGATCTGGAAGCGCTTGGTCGGCTCCTCGACGCTCACCCGCAGTACCGGGATGTCGTGCTCGTCGATCACCAGCGGCGCGACGAATTCCACCGACTCGAGGCCGAGGCTCGTGCGTCCGGTGCGCTCCACGGCGGCGCTGAGCGCGGCATCGAGATAGGCCGCGCCGGGCAGCACGACATGTCCCGCCACGACGTGGTCGCGTAGCCAAGGCAGCCGCGACACCGACAGCTGCACCTCCCATTCCGGGCTCCCCGCCGTCGTGGGATCGCCCAGCAGGGCGTAGCCGTCCGGCCTGCCCAGGCGATCGAGCAGGGTCACCGCCTCGTCGTGCCAGACCCGCTTGCGCTGCCACGGATAGGCGGGCAGATCCAGGTGCTCGACGATCGAGTCCGGACGGCCCGGCACGGCCGAACCGTCCAGCGAGCCAGCGACATACAGGTCCGCGACGGCGCGCAGCACGTTGTTGCGGTCGCGCAGATCGCGCGAGAGCGTGGTCACCGCGGCGCCCATCACGCCACGATGGATCAGCATCTCGCGGATGTTGCCGCTGAGCACCGGATGCGGGCCCACCTCGAGGAAGACCCGGTGACCCGCGTCGACCAGCGCTGCGATGACATCGGCGAACCGGACCGGCTCGCGGACGTTGCGGCACCAGTAGTCCGCGTCCCATTCCGTGCCCGCGATCTCGGCGGCGGTCACGGTGGAGTACGTGGTGAGTTTCGCGTCTCGCGGCGCCAGTTGGGCCAGCGCGTCCCGCAGGTCGTCGAGGATCGGGTCCATCAGATGGCTGTGGTACGGCACCTCGACCCGCAGGCTGCGTGCGAACGTGCCGGTGGCAGAGAGGGTGTCGCGCAGCAGTTCGAGGTCCTGGCTGTCACCGGCGAGGGTGACCGCGCCGGGGCTGTTCACCGCGGCGATCGAGATGCTCTCGGTGCGGGCGAGCAATTCGCGCGCTTCGCGCTCGGACATGCCCAAGGCGAGCATGCCGCCGGTGCCCGCGGTGGTCGCCTGCAGTCGCGCGCGGTGGTAGCTGACGGTGAGCGCGTCGCGCAGCGACAGCGCGCCGGATACGTACGCGGCGGTGACCTCGCCGACGCTGTGCCCGACGACCACCGCCGGATACACGCCGTACTCGGCCAGTTCGGCGGTCAGCGCGGCCTGCAGCACGAAGTTGGCGGGCTGGGCGTACGCGGTCTGCATGATCCGCGAGCCGTCCTCGTCGGCGAGCATCTCGTCCAGGATCGACCAGCCCGCGACCGAGACGAACTCACGGTCGATCTCCCTGGCGACCTTGGCGAACGTGCTGTCGGTGGTGAGCAGCTCGCGGCCCATGCCCCACCACTGCGGGCCCATTCCGCTGAAGACGAAGACGGGTTCGACCTGCCCGTCGCCGATGATCCGGGACGGGGCGCGACCCTCTCCGGCGGCGAAGGCGCGCAACTGGGTGCGCAGATCGTCGGCGTCGTCGTAGGCGAAGCCGACCCGCAGCGGATGATGGGCGCGGCGGGTCCAGGCGGCGGCGGTCACCGACTCGGCGGGATGCCGGTCGAGCGCGTCGGCGAGATCGCCGGCGAGCGTGCGCACCGCGGTGTCGTGGCGGCCGGAGATCGGCAGCACCCGCGGCACCGGGCGCTCGTCCTCGGCTCGCGCGGCCGCCGGCGGCGCTTCCACGAGTACGGCGTGGGCGTTGGTGCCGCCGTAGCCGAAGCCGTTGACCGCGACCACACCCTTCCCTGGCGCCGCGGACAGCGGTTCGGCGCTCAGCGGCACCCGTAGTCGTAGCTCGTCGAACTCGATCGCCGGATTCGGCGTGATCAACTCGAATTGGGGCGCGACCGTGCGGTGGTGCAAGGTGAGCGCGGCCTTGATCAGGCTCGCGACCCCGGCCGCGGCCTCGGTGTGCCCGAAATTGTTCTTCACCGAGCCGACCGGCACCGGTTCGCCGCGGCCGTCCACCGCGCCGTACACCGCGCCCAGTGCGGACAGCTCGATCGGATCGCCGACCGCGGTGCCGGTGCCGTGCGCCTCGAGGTAGTTCACTTCGTGCGCCGCGACACCCGCGTCGTCGCGCACCTGGCGAGCGAGTTGTTCTTGCGCAACGGGATTCGGCACCGGTATGGCCATGGTGCGGCCGTCCTGGTTGACCCCCGTCGCGCGGATGACGGCGTAGACGCGGTCGTTGTCGCGCTGTGCGATGTCCAGCGGCTTGAGCAGCACCGCGCCCGCGCCCTCGGCCCGGCCGTAGCCGTCGGCAGCGGCGTCGAAGGTCTTGCAGCGTCCGTCGACCGCCAGGAACCGGCCTTTGCACATCGAGATGAACGTCTCCGGCTGCAGCATCGCGTTCGCCCCGCCGACCAGCGCGATCTCGCACTCGCCGTTGGCGATCGCCTGCACCGCCAGATGCGTGGCCACCAGCGAGGACGAGCAGGCGGTGTCGACCGTCAGGCTCGGGCCGTGCAGGTCGAGCAGATAGGAGATGCGGTTGGACAACAACGTGTGCGAGGCGCTCATCGCGGTGTGGCTGGTGATCGCCGAGCGGACCAGCGGACCGCTGCGCCCGAGTACGTTGTCGAGGATGAAGCCGCCGACGTAGACGCCGACGCGGTGGCCGGAGACCCGGCCGGCCATGCCCGCGTCGTCGAGCGCCTCCCAGGTCACCTCGAGCAGCAGCCGCTGCTGGGGGTCGAGGATGGCGGCCTCCTTCTGGGCGATGCCGAAGAAGTCGGCGTCGAAATCCCACAGCGGCTGGGTGAGAAATCCGCCGCGCCGGGTGTACATACGACCCGGCGCGTCCGGATCCGGGTCGTAGTACTTTTCGATACTCCAACGGTCCGGCGGGATATCGATGATCCCGTCGCCTTTGTTCAACAGAAAATTCCAGTAGCTTTCCGCATCGAATACACCGCCTGGAAACCGGCAGCCGATACCCACTATTGCAATGTCGACCATTATTTCTCCTGGCCTTGAATGCGGGACCATGCTGAGCCCCCCGACCGCAGCAGCACAAATATTGTGACGAGCTCCTTCGCTCGAATGCATGCTATTGCTCGGGCGGCGCGGCCGTCAATTGTCTTGTGTTACAGACGTTTCAATTTGCGTAACGTTGCCACCAGGGGCGCGTTCGAAATCATCCCTCGTGTGATGCTCGGATGAATTGCGCTGAGATTCATGAGCACGGCATAGCGCAGACCGTGGTCGCGCCAGTGCGCGAGTTGCTCGACGATCTCGTCCGGTGTTCCGGCCAGACAGAATTCCCGTACCAGTGCCGCCGGGACCTTCTCGATGTAGTCCAGGACGGTGCGCTCGTCCAACGTCTGCGGCAAGTAGTCCTGCAGGCCGGTGAAGTCCTCGCCCAGCGGGTGGGTCGCGCCGTGCCTGGTCCACATCTCCCCGGGGGCGCACAGGGTCAGCGCCCGCGCGCCCACGCTCTCGACGAGCGCGTCCACCTGCCCGGGACGGGCGGCGGTGAGCACGCTGAACACGGCGGCCGGCGCGACCGACGCCGGGTCGCGGCCCGCGTCGGAGGCCGCGGTGCGAACCAGGTCGAGGCGATGCCGGTATTCGTGTGGGCGCTGCGCGAAGCCGGGGAACCACACGTCGGCGTAGCGCCCGGCGGCCCGCAGCATGCGCGGGCCCCCGGCGGCGACCCAGATCTCCGGGCGGGTGCCCCGGTACGGCGGCACGTCGAAGACCGCGTCGCGCAGCGGGAAATACGGGGAGTCCCTGGTCACCAGGCTGCCGTGGGAATCCCACAGGGCCCGGATGGTCGCCAGCGCCTCCTCGAACCGTCCGACCGGAGCCGACCAGTCCACGCCGTAGGGCTCGTTGTTGTCGCGTATGCCGGTGCCGATGCCGAGAATCGCGCGGCCCCCGCTCAATTGGTGCAGCGTGGCCGCGGCCTGCGCGGTCACGGCGGGATTGCGGCGGCCCGCGTCGGTGACGCCGACGCCGAGCCGTAGGCGGGCCAAGCGGTTCTGCGCGGCGAGATAGCCCAGCGCCGTCCACGGTTCGTAGATGCCGTCGGCGTGCGGTGCGAGCCGGGTGATGCCGACGTGCCGCGGTTTCCAGATCGAGGCGGGCAGGATCGAGGGCAAATGGTCGGTCACCCAGAGCGAGTCCGCCCCGCCCGCCATCGCCACCGAGCGGCTGCCGCGAAATTGCAGGTCGGGCGCGAACCGGGTGTAGACGCCGGAATCCATCACGCCTGTGCGGAATTTCGCCATGTTGTTCCTATCGCACTACTTGGGTACTGGCTCGAGAGCTGCGCTGGTCTCGGTGATTTCGATACGTTCGTGCCACCGGGCGAGCCGACGCGGGGCCCACCAGTTGGCCGCGCCGAGCAGGCGCATCAGGGCGGGCGCGAGCACGCCGCGGATCAATGTCGCGTCGCTGAGGACGGCCAGGGTCAGGCCGAGGCCGAACAGCTGGATGAACGACACGTGCGAGGTCACCATGCCCGCGAAGGCGATCGCCATCAGGCAGGCGGCCGCCGTGAAGATCCGCGCGGTGCGCGCGACGCCGGTCGCCACCGCGCGGGTGTTGTCGCCGGAGGACAGCCACTCCTCGCGAATCCGGGACAACAGGAACACCTCGTAGTCCATCGAGACGCCGAAGGCGATGCAGAACATGAGGATCGGCATGGTCGGCACGAGGTAGCCGGTCGGGGTGAAGCCGAGCGGGCCCGCCAGGTGCCCCTCCTGGAAGATCCAGACCATGGCGCCGAAGGTCGCCGCCAGCGAAAGCGTGTTGAGCAGCAGCGCTTTGATCGGCAGCAGCACGCTGCCGGTGAAGAAGAACAACACCACCAGCGTCGACAGCACGATCACGAAGACGGCCACCGGCACTTTCGCCGCGAGCGCGTCGAGTGAGTCGACACTTTCGGCCGCCGCGCCACCGAGCAGCGCCCGGCCCGGTGCGGGGACCGCGCGCACCTGGTCGAGCTGATCGATCGCGGCAGGGGAGTACGGGTCGAGCCGGGTGCCCACCCGCAGGTACGTGCCCGCGTCGTCGCGCATCCCGGGCGGCGCGGAGGCCACTTTCAGCCCGCCCGCGTAGACGCCCGCCGCGGACAGCACGGACGTCACGTGCTCCACGCGCGACAAACGCTGCGCGTAAGCCGCGATGTCGGCGTCGCCGCCCCGATATCCGGGCATGGCCACGACCACACCGGCCATGGCGTTCTCCCGGAAACCGGTGCGCAAGGCGTCGCCGACCACGTGGCTGGACGCCCCCGCGATGACCCGGTCGTCGGCGGCGCCGAACCGGATGGACAGGAACGGCGAACCCAGCACCAGCAACAAGGCGATCACCGACAGCGCGGCCGCCACCGGGCGGCGCATGACCAACTGCACCAGGCGATACCACCTGCCTGCGGTGACCTCGACGGGCTGGGGTCGCGGCCGCCGGAGTCGGCGGCGCAGGAGCACCCGCAAGTCGAACGCGTCGACGCGGGGGCCGAGCAGCGCGAGCGCGGCGGGCACCAGCAGCAGCGTGGTGAACACGGCCGCGCCGAGCACCGCCAGCCCCGCATAGGCCAGCGACCGCAGGAAATACAGCGGGAAGACCAGCAGCGTCGACAGCGACAGCGCGATCACCACACCGGAGAACAGCACGGTGCGGCCCGCGGTGCGCGCCGTGCGCGAGACCGCGGAGCCGGTGTCGTGGCCTGCGGCGAGTTCCTCACGAAACCTGCTGACCATGAACAGGCTCGAATCGATCGCGACCGCGAAACCCAGCGCGCTCATCATGTTCAGCGCGAAGATCGACACGTCGCCGACCTCGGTGACCAACCGCAGGATCGGCAGCGTCGCGAAGATGTTGAACACGCCGACCGACAACGGGATCAGCGCGGCGATCAGGCTGCCGAGGACCAGGATCAGGGCCAGGCCGGTCAGCGGTATCGCGATCGCCTCGGTGACCAGGAGATCGGTGACGATCCGATGACTCATCTCGTCGAAGGCCACCGCCTGGCCGCCCGCCCGCACGGAGACGCCGTCGAAGTCGCCGCTCACGTGTTCGGCGATCGTGCCCGCCCGTTTCGGCGCGTCGGTGTCGTCGCCGGTGACATGAGCCAGGACAAGGCCGTCGCGGCCGTCGTTGCCGCGCAGCCCCTGCCGCAGATCCGGCGGGAGCTCCCAGTAGGACTGGACCGCGTCGACCTGGTCGCGGCCGCGCAGGTCCGCGGCCAGGCGCTCGCCGACCGTGCGGGCCGCGGGGCTGTCCAGCCCGTCGGGCGCGGTGACCAGCAGCACGAGATTCGGTGCCGCACCCGGGAATTCGCGATTGAGCAACGCCGCGACCTCGGTGGATTCGGTGTCGGACGGGATGTAACCGCCGGACTTCAGGTGAGCGGGCGCCGACCAGCCGAGCCCGACGCAGACGATCCCGATGAGCAGCGCGCCGTACAGGATGGATCGCGGGCGCCGGGTTGCCAGGCGTGCGAGACCAACAAGCATGATGAATGACCTTTTCTCGAACTCCGGCCGTGGCGAATGCCGATGCGGCCGGGCGCTATTCGGCGGCGCCGGGATCGATGTAGCTGGCCAGCGCCCGCCACTCCTTGGCATTGCGGCTGGCGAGTTCGGCGACGGCCGGGATGCAATGCGGTGGGACCATGGCCACCAGTGCGGTCCACACTTCGCGCTGCATCGAATGGGTGTGCAGCCAGCGCAGCAGGTCACGGCCCTGCTGGCTGTGCCGCATGGCCGGGTCGCGGGTGAGCTGTTGTAGCAGCAGCGCGCTGCCCTCGGGCTGTTCGGCGGTGTTGTCGCGATCGCAGGACCCGGTCTCGCGCAGGCGTTTGCGGATCGCGTGTGCCGTGCTGATGGACACCTCGGCCGCGGCGGCCAGCGCGCGCAGCGGCATGTCCGGCGAGGCCGCCAGCAGCTCGGCGACCCGGCGCCTGCGTTGCGCGCGGTCCATCGGCCTGCGCCTGCCGTCGGCGCCGACGCGGACGTTCGAGTGCGGAATTTCCGCACTCGAACGTTGGCGAATCGTGGCCACCGTGCGCGCGGACAGTCCCGCGGTGGACGCGATGGCCCGATCGGACAATTCCGGCATCGTCTCGATGATCCGCTCGGCCGCCGCTTTGCGGTCCGAAAGTGTCAGCGGCAGACCGTGTGTCGTATTGAGTTCGACTCCGCGCAGAAAAGCCTCGGCCGGTGTCCCGTCGAAGAACACGACGTCGATGTGCTCGCGCCCGAGCCATTGCGCGGCGCGCAACCGATGCATTCCGTCGATGACGCGCATGGTGCTGCGATGCACCAGAATCGGCGGCAATTCGGTATCGCTCTCGGCCAGTCGCGCGATATGCCTGCGGTCCTCTCCGTCGGACCGCGGCGAATCCGCGGGCAACAGGTCGTCGATCGATACGAGATAGCGTGCGTTCGACGCCAGTGGCACCACATCGCCGCTCACCAATTTAAACTCAGCGGACATTTCGAACCCCCAGGGTCGCCCGGAATCAGATCGGTCCTCGATGACCCGATGGCCCATCCGGAACCCAGCTAGGCTTCGACCGACCGATCGGTCACAGCGTAGGTGCGGCCGGTGCACGACACTAGGCTTTCCAGAAAGAGTGGGGAGAATTCGGAAACATGACAGTCATTGCCGACCCCGGTCGCACGGCGCTGCTCATCGCGGGCACCGTGGTGGCGGAACGCGAAGGGCTGAACCGTCTTTCGATCAACGCGGTGGTCGAGGAAGCCGGGATGGCCAAGGGCACCTTCTATCACCACTTCGTCAACCGCCGCAGCTACGTCATCGCTCTGCACCGCCGCTTCTTCGACGCGCTGTCACAGTCGGTGGCCGCGGCACTGGCCGGGATTCCGCCGGGGATCGAACGGATCGGCCCCAGCCTGGACGCATTCCTGGACGCCTGCCTCGATGCCCGCGGCACCGAGGCGTTCATGGTGCAGGCGCGCACCGACCCGGATCTGCGCGAGGAGATCCGCCGCCGCCACGAGCTGTTCATCGCGGTGGGACGACCGGACATGGTGGCCGCCGGATGGCCGGACCCCGACGCGGCCTCCCGGATGAAGGTAGCCATGGTCGGCGAAATCTGCCTGGCCGAGCTGACCGCCCGGCGCCCCCGTCCGGACCTGCGCATCACGGCCGTCCGGATGCTCACCGCCAACCGCACCGGGCCGCTTGCCCCGGAGTCGCCGTAGGGCGGCTGCTCGTCGGCCTAGACGGTCCGGCAGTGCGCGGAAAGCTCTGCGGGTGAACATTTCCAGTGTTGCGCATCGTGGTGGAGGCTTTCGTTGTCGAGTTTCGCCGAGTCGGGCGCGAAATACAGCGTGCAGGTCGACCTGGAGTACCGCTTGGACGCGGAGCAGAAGGTATCGGCCGGACTGGACGGCGGCCCCTACCGGGCCGCGGGCCTGAGCGGGGTAATTCTCCGTTCGACCGTGTACGGTCCCGTCGCGGTGCGCCGTCAGCCTGACCTACCGGCCCAGTAGCGACGGCCGCCTGAACGGTCATCTCATGGCTCCCGATCGATTGGACCGCGCTCCCCGGCGCCCGATACGGCGATCCCGATCACCCGACGGACGGCAGCTATCCGCCGCTCCCGTTCGACGCCTGCGCCGACGTCGACGATTTCAGCACTGCCGCCGTGCGGGCGGCGGGCTGATTTCGCTCGGCGGATTCCCCGGGCGCGGACAGGTCATCGGCGGGATCTCGAGCCGGTCCGAGAGTAGTGTTTCACCTGGCAGAGCCAGGAGCGCGCGTCTCGATTCGGCAATGCTGCCGGGCGGTCGCGTCCTCCGGGCGGAGGACTCCACAGGGAAGGCCGCGCCATGACTCAGGCAGCCGACGCCGGCGGCACGCGACCCAGCCGCACGGCGTCCATCTGGCAGTACGTGCGCACCGCCCCGTGGACCTTCGCCTGGCTGGCTGTGCTGCTCGGGACCACGATCATCCAGCACCTGGTGCCGCGCGGCGATCTGGAGCGATTGCTGGGTGAGCGTTCCACCAACCTGCGTCACCTCGAGTCCGATCCGGTGCACGTCCTCGTGACCAGTCTGCTTTGGATCGACGGCTACTTCTGGCTGCCCTACTGCGTGCTGTTCTGCGTCTTCCACGCGCCGGCCGAACGGTGGCTCGGCGCGTTGCGCTGGGCGATCGTCGGTCTGGGCGCGCACGTCGGAGCCACGTACCTCAGCGAGGGCATCCTGGCCCTGGCCATTCGTCATGGCTACGCCGATCCCGGGATGATCGATGTCCGCGATATCGGCGTCAGTTACTTTCTCGCCGCGATCATCGGAGTCCTGACCTACCATGTCGCCCGGCCGTGGCGGTGGCTGTACCTCGGCGCGATCCTGGTGTGGTTCGCCATCCCGCTGCTCATCCACCCCACCTTCACCGGCATCGGGCATTTTTCGGCGCTGCTGATCGGGCTGGCCGCGTTCCCCCTCACGCGTGGGCGGACCGCGCCGGACTGGAATCCCTCCGATATCTGGCGACGCCGGATCCACGCCGACCGAGCGCCGAGCGGTCGTGCGCAGGCCACCGGGTCTCGAATTCCGCCGAACGGCCACGGGTAGCGCAGGGAAGGGATGGGAGGCCGGATCGTTCATCCGGCCTCCCGTAATCGGCGGTCGGCAAGTTTTCGAAGCTTATTCCGGGGCCGCGTTCGATTCGAGAGCTTTGTCGTAGGCCTGTCCGGCGTCGCGGACCTTCGTCGCGAGGAATCGCATCCGCTCCGAGGTGAGGTAGCCGCCGCGAAGAGCCGTGCCGTCCAACTCGGCGGCAACCTGGTCCAGCGCCAACCGCGCGAACCGCGTTCGATCGACCATGGCCGAGTTTTACCAGGTAGTTCCGGCAGACGCTATGGCACCACGCGGTGCGTTTCCGAAAAGCCGCCGCGGTAGTCCAGCGCCGGCTTCCCAGGAGTGGCGAACTTCTGGCTATCTATTCGGCCTATCCTGCTTGGCAGCCGCCGGATCGGGGCTCTGAGCGGTAGGTGAACGCCTGATCCGTTCGGGTGGACTACGTGTTGGACAGGCGATGACGCGACTCGTGCACTTCGTGGGCAGCTTGCCCGCACCATTGACGACCGATGACGGTGACGTGCTGGAGTGGTTCGTCCAGCGCAGCCAGGGCCACCGGCTCACCGGCGTACCGCGGGACCTGGATCCCGCCTGGGTCGTGGACTACCTGCGGGAGCGGGAGAAACACGACGACGTCTTCGAAGTGGTGCGCAGCGGTGACTTCGCCGATTACGCCGACATGCGCGTGTACGGCATTCGCCGGGGCGCCACCCTCGAACCCCGGCACGTGGCGATGGATCGCGTCGACCGTATCGGCGCGGCCGTCACCGCCTTTCGCGCGCTACGGAATCGACATCTAGAACCAATGCCGCTCACATAAGGGTTTGACCTGGTCGTCAAATTTGCGAACCGGTCGGTGGGTGAGGCGGAGTCGGTTGTGTCGCTTCAGTTGCGTG